>REAQ01000316.1 GCA_004294195.1 Sphingobacteriales bacterium
CAGGATGTTTTTCTATTTAGTGATACCATCGGCCACAACATCAGTTTTGGCAGCAAGGATGCGAATACGGACAGGGTAAAAGATGCCGCCCGGCAGGCAAGTGTAGATACAGAGATCAACCAGTTCCCGCAGCAATATGATACTATGGTGGGGGAGCGGGGTGTTACCCTTTCCGGAGGGCAAAAACAAAGGGTGTCTATCGCAAGGGCGCTTTATAAGAATAATAAGATCCTGGTTTTTGATGACTGCCTGAGTGCGGTGGACGCAAAAACAGAAAAACAGATTCTTGGAAACCTCCATGAAGTCTTGAAAGATAAAACTGCGCTTATCATTACGCACCGGATTTTCAGCTTGCTGGAGTTTGACCAGATCCTGGTGATGGACAAGGGAACGATCATTGAACGAGGAACACACCAGTCCCTGATGGAGAAAGAGGGCTATTATGCCAGTCTTTACCGTAAGCAACAGTCAACTGAATCGGCCGATTCCGAATAAACCCACGTCCATCCTGCATTTCAGCCGATGTAAAAAAACTTAACGAAATTTTGACAAATCAAAAACATTTTTATCTTTGAACGGTAAACAACGTTGAGCATCAACTAATAACAAAAATCAAACAACTGTGGCGTACGAAAACAACGACAAAAGAATGGAAAGCGTGTACAGCAAGCGTATACGTGCAGGTAAGCGAAGGACCTATTTCTTCGATGTGAGGACAACCCGTGGTAACGACTACTACCTGACCATTACGGAGAGTCGTAAGCGTTTTAATGACGATGGGTATGACAGGCACAAAATTTTCCTTTACAAGGAAGACTTTAACAAGTTTATTAAAGCCCTGGGTGAGGCGGTTGATCATGTTAAGACCGATCTGATGCCTGATTTTGATTTTGATGCTTTCAACCATGAGAACGATGGGGAAGGTGATGACCAGTACGGATCCGACGTCAGGGAAGAAGTGGTAGCCGCACCCGTAGTTAAGGCAGAAGCGGAAGCGCCGTATGAACCTGGGCCAGACACCAGCCATAGCGAAGAAGTAGATAAATGGTAATCAATACTTTATAAACCCTCTTCGGAGGGTTTTTTTTATGCACATATATCATAAAGCGGGTTAACCTGCGTTGTATTCATGTGCTGAATAAATCCAATATCTTCCTGCTCTGCATAGCGCTGTGGTTTTCACAGGCTTCCGTTGCGCAATCCCGTTGTGGATTCGATATTGTCCATAAGAAAGCTCTGGAAAAGAACCCGGTCTATAAGTCCCGGGTGGACGACCTTGAAAAGGTTATTTCAGAACGCAACCGTACACCGGTTGCCAGAAGTGGTATTCAGGGACAGTTGGGAACTGCGGCCGTGCTGTATACCATTCCCGTAGTGATCCACGTCATTCATACCGGTGGCGCCATCGGTAGCCTTGATAATCCTTCAGACGCGCAGTTGCTTGGTGCCATCGATTACCTGAATAGTGTATATAACGGTACGATGCCGGGTATTGAAGGCGTTGGTGACATTGAAATACAATTTGCATTGGCGCAAAGGGACCCTTCCTGTAATCCCACTACCGCAATCAACAGGGTGAATGGATCCGGCCTTGCCAACTACACCGCTCATGGAGTGATCGCGCAGGGTACTTCCGGCGTGGATGAGCTTGATGTGAAAAATTTGATCCGATGGGACCCCGCTAAATATTATAATATCTGGGTCGTAAATAAGTTTGACGGTCAGGATGGTACCTCGGGAACATTTGTTGGTGGTTTTGCCTATTTCCCCGGTGCTTCTCAACAGCTTGATGGAACCATGATCCTGGCCACGCAAATGGCTACCAACCGGAAAACCCTTCCTCATGAAATGGGACATGCTTTTGCCGTGTTTCATCCTTTTCAGGGATCTTCTGGTTCAACTTGTTCCCCGGATACGGATTGTACAACACAAGGCGACAGGGTTTGTGATACGGATCCTGTTACCCAGAGCTTTTCCTGCAGAACGGGAACCAATGATTGTACCGGTGGACCTTACAG
>REAQ01000018.1 GCA_004294195.1 Sphingobacteriales bacterium
CAACAGCGCCTGCTCTTTTTCAGCAGCTTGCGGATAGTGTTTTTTTACCAGACCAAACAACCCCTCCACTTTATACAACTGTTGGATCTTTTCGGCGTCCATCGTATTGAAGGCCATATCAAGGCTATTGCCTTTATCAAACCAGGCAATGATGGGCCTGAACGGATTGTTATCTGGCGTATTCTGCGTATTCCTGCGTTTTTTGGTTTCCGGAATAGGGAAGTATTGAGCGAACAGCGTCCGAAATGTTTTCTCTACGAGATTATATGCCACTTGGTACGGTCCTTCCTGTTCTCCTTCATACACCAGTTCTATCTTTCCGGTAATGGAAGGAATGATGCCCACCAGGTCACTGATCCACACCTGCGTGTTTTTTTCTTTGTTGAGAATGGCTCTTCGTTCTGCAGCACTATATGCGTTCTCTAATGCAGCAATGGTCAACCTCGCAGACACACCACTCTTGTGGTCCACAAACTCACTGGTCCTTGCTTCAAAAGAAACCTGTTCAATCAGTCGCTTCACCAGATCGCTGATCTCCACACGGTCCTGCTGCTGGCGATGGATATTTGCTTCCTGTTCTGTGATGGCCAATGAATGCTCGATGGATTTCGGATAGTGAGTAAGGATCTGGCTTTCAATCCTGTCTTTTAATGGGGTAACGATGGCACCCCGGTTGGTATAGTCTTCCGGATTAGCGGTAAACACAAACACGATATCCAGCGGCATCCGCAATTTAAATCCCCTGATCTGTATATCGCCTTCCTGAAGAATATTGAACAATGCCACCTGAATGCGCGCCTGCAAATCCGGGAGTTCATTGATCACGAATATGCCTCGGTTTGAACGTGGAATGATACCGTAGTGGATCACCCGCTCATCGGCAAAACTCAATCGAAGGTTCGCCGCTTTCACGGGATCGATATCGCCAATCAAATCGGCCACACTTACATCCGGCGTCGCCAGCTTTTCTCCATATCGTTCGCTGCGATGGATCCACGCAATGGGTGTGTCATCGCCTTTTTCACGGATGAGTTGCACGGCGTAATTGGACATCGGATGCAATGGATCATCATTGATCTCAGAACCTTCCACTATCGGGATGTATTCATCCAACAGCTCCGTCATCTGCCTGGCCATCCTTGTTTTGGCCTGACCCCTTAAGCCCAGAAACAAAATATTATGTCGTGATAACAGTGCGCGCTCAGTATCCGGAATAACGGTATCCTCATATCCGATGATGCCGGGAAAAGATGCCTCTCCTTGCTCCAGTTTTTTGATCAGGTTCTGCCTGATCTCTTCTTTTACGGATTTACTTATATAACCTGAACGTCTTAATTCTCCCAGCGTCTTTACCATATTTTCAAAAGTCAAAATTGTTTTAATTGCTATTAGCTACTAGCTAATAGCTAGTATACCCTCTTGTTCTTGCCGCTCTCAAAATCCCTGAAGATAAACGCACCCAGCTTGTCGAGGGTTGCAAAGAATGCCTTACCCTGATTGGTTTCTGTAAACTCGGTCACAAATTTTTGCAGGTAAGGATCTTCGGCGATCATGAACGTAGTGATCGGCAGCTTCAATTTCTTACACTGCGCGGCAAGGTTGAGGCAGCGGTTGGTGATCTTTCGATCCAATCCAAAACTGTTCTTGTAATATTTTCTTCCCACTTTCAAACAGGTAGGTTTCCCATCTGTGATCATGAAGATTTGTTTGTTGGGATTTTTTCTTCTTCGTAAAATATCCATCGCCAATTCAAGCCCGGCAACTGTATTGGTGTGATAGGGACCTACCTGCAAATAGGGGATATCCTTGATTTCGATGGTCCACGCGTCATTACCAAAAACAACAATATCCAGTGTGTCTTTTGGATACTTGGTAGTGATAAGTTCACTCAACGCCATTGCTACCTTCTTGGCTGGTGTTATCCTGTCTTCACCGTACAGAATCATCGAGTGAGAAATATCAATCATCAATACCGTAGACGTCTGCGTCTTGAAATCCGTTTCACGGATCACCAGGTCATCTTCATTCATCATGAATGAATCAATGCCGTGATTCACCTGGGCATTAGTGATGGAATTGACGAAATCAATCTGCTCCAGCATATCGCCAAATTGAAATGGCCTGGTCTCGGGATTGATATCATCGCCCAAACCAGGTTTGAAGGTATGGTGATCACCGCTCCTAGTTTTTTTCAGCTTGCCAAAGATTTCTTCCAGACTGCGTTTCCGGATGCCTTGTTCTGTCTTTGGCGTGATCTTGAATTCGCCATTGGCTTTGTTTTCATCGAGATACCCTTTTTCTTTTAGGTCCTCGATGAAATCCCCCATCCCATATTCTTCATTGGTCAGTTGATATTTTTTATCCAGCTGCGTCAGCCAATTCAATGCTTCATTTGCATCCCCACTGGTGTAGTTCAGCAACTGCATAAAAAGATCCATCAACTGCTCGAAAGTTGTTTTACCAGACGACCTCGGATCAAAATTGGAAAAACGGAAACCCTTCATGAATTGAAGTTAACGATTATTCATTTGCCGTCAGAGGCTGTTAAAAAGGGTGAGGGTTCAGGGTGAGGGTTTAACATTTTGCTAAACCCTCACCTGAACCCTCACCCTAAACACTTACCCTTGCTATTTGTTCTGTATTACCCCGGGCAGTTCCGCCGCAGGAGTAGGGTTCTTATATGTTCTTTCGATGTTATCCAGGTATTCCTGCAGGCCAAATGCCATGCGGATCTCCTGGAACATGCCTTTCTGCCTGTTGTTGAGGTTATCTCCCTTGCCTTCCAGCAATTCCTGTACCGCCTGGCGGAGTTCGGGAACCGACATATCACCCAGGAATGCATAGTAACCGAGTTGCTCGGTAAGATCCTTACGCACCTTGGTGTTGATCTTTGCAGCCAGTTGCTGATCGCCGGCCTTATAGGCAGCTTCCACCATCTGACTGCTGACCATATTATGTTGGTTGCCGCGGCTGGTGATGCCATAGGGCACATTGGCATCGTCTATCCCCTTGTCCACCTTCTGCAACAATGCTTTCGCTTCGTCTTTGCGGCCCTGGGCTGATAAGCCATTGGCAGCTTCTGCATAAGCCTGGCGAATGCCATAGAGGTGGCGGCGGTTCTCTTCATCGAAATAAACCCCTTTGATGTCTGCACTACCGAAAGCGAATTTATTCATCATCACATCCTTTGCGAAATCTGCATTTACATTAGTGCCTTGGGGCATGGCTACGGGAACCAGCCTATAGCTCAGACCATCTGAACGCAGGAAATTGTCAAAGCCGATACCCTGAGTATAAGGTGAAGTGAAATAGATCGGACGCTTCCATTTGTTTGCAGCGATGATGTTCAACACGGCGAGGTCATTCTTCATCAAAAGGTCCCTGCCAATTTCAAAACGCATTTCGCTCACCACACTATCGTTTGCATTGGCAGTTCCGTTCTGGCGAACCATGTTCACATCAACAGGAACACTTACCTTTTTCACAGGGAAGTAATTCATTGTAGAACCATCCTGCATGGGCAGCTGATTCTTTGGATCATCACTTCCTACAAAATCCTTCATCAGGCTATAGAGATCTACATATGCGTTGGCGTCCATTCCGGGCTGTTGATAGAAGCGAATAAAATCCCGCTTGGATCCTTCGATTTTAGATGGTTCCCAGATCACGTCAATCGCATCACTTTGGTTGACTTTATACCTGAGCTGGTTGATGTACCAATCAATACCCAGCAATGAATAGTTGATCACGCGAACGTCCCTGCGGATACCTTCTACTTCCTGGGCATACCAGAGCGGATAGGTATCATTATCTCCGTATGAGAAGAGAATGGCATTGGGAGCGCAACTCTCCAGGTAGTCTTTTGCGAGGTCACGCGCCAATTGCTTTTTGCTTCGGTCATGATCATCCCATTCCTGCGATGCCATCAGCACCGGCACTGCCAGCAGACAAAGCAGGGCAGCGGCGTAGTTGGAGCCTTTGTCTCCAAGGAAACGCTGCAACCATTCTTTCACCTGCATCACACCCAGACCGATCCAGATGGTAAATGCATAGAACGAACCCACATACGCATAGTCCCGCTCACGAGGTTGGTTACCCGCTTGGTTTAAGTAGAACACAATGGCGAGACCCGTAAAGAAGAACAGGAGGAAGGTGACCAGGAAATCCCGCTGGTCTTTTTTGTATTGATAGAAAAGGCCGATGAGACCCAGGATCAGCGGCAAGGCAAACAGTTTGTTGTTGGCCTTATTGGTCCGGAGGGTTTCGGGCATTTTATCTTGTTTTCCTAGAAGGGCATTGTCCACCACTGAGATGCCCGTGATGGTATTTCCATCCCGCACGTTTCCAAAACCCTGCAGGTCATTCTGTTTGCCGATGAAGTTCCAGCCAAAATAGCGGAGATACATCCATCCAATTTGGTAACTCATCGCCCATTTTATGTTATCGGCTTGCGTGGGCTTCTCACCATCCTCCAGGTTGAGCCATCGTTTATAAAAATCGGCATGGCCCTGATCGTTGCTGTGGTCCCACACACGGGGCAGCAGCATCATATCTTCAGGCGCATATTGAGGAACGATGTCGTTACTTGTAAATTTATACTTGCCGTCAGCTTTGACGTATTTTTTATCGCCCTCCGCATATTCTGTAGGCGTTGCCGTAAATACCTGGCCGTAGATCAGCGGGAAATCGCCGTATTGTTCACGACCGAGATAACCTACGAGCGACATCGGATTGTCTACGTTGAACATGTCTACTGCAGGATCAGCGTTGGAGCGGATCATGGTGGTCACATAAGTGGAATAGCCGATGAGCATGAAGGCAAAACACCACATGGCCAACCTGAGGAAATAAGGATTTCGTTTGAGTGCTTCGTAGCCATATTTCGCACCTACGAAAGCAGCTGCCACTACCAATGCTAATTTAAAGATGAAGCCTCCGGATGAACCACTATCGATAAACGGATAAGCTACGGTAAACAGAATAAGGAACAACCAGATACCAAACTTAACGGTGGAAATGGTTGAGGAGTTTGAGATCCGGATACCATACCAAATCAATGCACCGAGCAGCAGGAAGTAGAAAATGAATCCGCTGAAGAAAGGTAAGCCAAGAGAGTTCACGAAGAAGATATCAAAACTGCCCGCACCTTTTACGGTGTATTGAATCACAGCTTTCTGGGTGATACCTGTGACGGCACAGCCAATCACGAAGGCCCAGAAAGTACCCCAGGCCGTTACTTTATAGCGTTTGAAATAATAGACCATGACAATGGCCGGGATGGTCAACAGGTTCAACAAGTGAACGCCGATGGAGAGACCCATCATGAAGAAGATCAGGATGATCCAGCGGTCTGCACCGGGTTCATCGGCACTGTGTTCCCATTTCAGCATCATCCAGAACACCAGTGCGGTGAACATGGAAGAAAGGGCATATACCTCACCTTCAACAGCGCTGAACCAGAAAGAATCACTAAATGTATAAGCCAGCGCACCTACAACCCCGGCAGCCATCACCGTAAAGATCTGCTGGCCGGTAAGTTCATTAGACTCTTTACGATAGATTTTCCTTGCAAAGTGGGTAATGGTCCAGAACAGGAAAAGGATGGTGAAGCTGCTGGCCAGGGCACTCATGACGTTGACGGCTTTGGCGGCTGTCAGGGGGTCATTGCCGAAGATTACGATGAAGATCCTTCCAAGCAGCACAAAAAGTGGTGCTCCCGGGGGGTGGGGGATCTGGAGTTTAAAACAGGAGGAAACGAATTCTCCGCAGTCCCATAGGCTACCACCCGCTTCGGCAGTCATGATATACACAAAAGATGCGATCAACCATACGGCCCAGCCGGTGATATTATTCAATTTCTTAAAGCTCATACAGCGTTCAGGATTTTAAAAAGACGGGCAAACCTAAGCTAAAAAAGGCTTCATTCAAAGTTAAAAAGCCACGGCCACGTGGCTTTTTAACTTTGAATGAAGCCTTTTTTAGCAATGTGGCAATTTGACAATGCGGTAATGCGGCTGACGCTTCGCGAGGCATAGGGCATTTGGCAATGGGCACTGCGCGGAAATGGCGGGGTGCCGCGGCGCAGGCCGGCAACGCACGGCCGCGCTTCCTGCATTTCCGCACTACCGCATTGACAAATTGTCTAATTATTCAAACAGTATCCTCACAGTCTGATAATACAGTCTTGTTTGCATGAATTGCGCCTGGGATTTCTCTGAATAGCCCTGTAGGCCGAAAAGGCCGGCCGCATTGCCTTTATTTATACCAATCTCCAAGTAACCGGCAGAGTTGAACAGGGCAAGTTTTTCACCCTCATTGACATCGGCATATGTTTCACTGATCTTGTCGATCACTTCGTCCCGTTTAAACACGATCTTAAAACTTCGGCCCTTCCTTTGCTCCTCAAATTCTTCACGGGTGATGTTTACAATCACGTTCTCAAAATGGTCAACGAAAATGATCTGGCCTTCGATATAATTATTACCCAAGAGGGGCTTTAGCGCATTTTTCACCTGAATGGGATAACCGGAATCCCCAAGTTTGGAAAGTTTCACCCCGGAAAGGAGGTCTGTAAAAGCCTGGGCCAACACCCGGGCACAGTAGAGCGTGTTGCGGTTTTGGGTTCGGTCCAGCGGGATGCCCACCACCTCATCAGGCAGGCCTTCCAGGATCATGCTGATCAAGCCATTGTCAGCCATGCCAATATATTGGCTACCATACCTCGCCACCAGTAGATACTCCGGACGGGTATGGAAGAGGTTCATCAGGACCATATGAAAGCTGTTCTCCGGGAAATTCCGAATCGCATTTCTGCACACATACGCGGCTTGGGGATAGTTAAAGGGTGTCAGGTCATGACTGATGTCGATGATATTAATGCCTTCATTCACTTGAAGGATTTGTCCCTTCACGGCACCAACAAGGAAATCCTTCGTTCCGATATCCGATGTCAGCGTCAATACAGGCATGGGGGCAATGTGGCAATTTGTAAATGCGGTAATGCGGCAATGCGGCAATGCACAGCTACGAAAATAACTTATTAACCCATAACTCAATAACTATTTCACTAACTCTCCGTTTTTGTAAAAGAAGCTTCGTGTGAGTTTATCTGTAAGTCCGGGGAAGAATTTATTCATGAACACGGTACGTTTACCCGTGAAGGTGAGTACGATGGATCGTTTTCTTTTTGCAATGGCGTGAATGATATGCTGTGCACATTCATCTGCCGTCATCAAACCGGATTCATCCATTGGTGTTTCGCCATGGGCCTTACCGTCTTTGTTGAGTGCTGCATTGCGAATATTAGAGGCAGTAAAACCCGGACTAACCCACATTACATTTACGCCCGATTCCAGCAATTCTGTACGCAGGGCTTCCAGCCATCCCTGTAGTGCGAATTTGGATGCAGAATATCCACTCCTGCCCGGCAGTCCGCGATAGCCGGCAATGGATGATACGCCAACGATGGTTCCTTTGTTGTCTATGATGGAAGGCAATGCAAGTTTGGTGCAATACACCGAGCCCCAAAAATTGACATTCATCACGCGCTCCAGCACACTGAGATCCAGGTCTTTCACCTGGGCTCGCATGGAAATGCCTGCGTTATTGATCAGGATATCGATTTTCCCAAATGTATCCAGCGTTGACTGAATGAATTTCTGGCAATCATCATGTCTGCTCACATCTGCCACAACGGAATGGAGGGGCCTGCCCGAGTATTCCATCTGAAGGGCATATAGTTTATCCTGGCTTCGTCCGCAGGTGGCCACCTTTGCACCGGATGCCAGCATTGACCGCACCAACGCTTTGCCGATACCCTCTGTTCCGCCAGTTACCACCACCACTTTATTCGAAAAATCCATGCTGTAGGTTTGATGCTCAAATGTAACCAATTACGTGCCAACGGAATCGAAGGGGTAAGTGCCCGTGTTGTGGAAATAATGTTAATGCGCTAAGATTTGTTTGGATTTATTTTTTCCCTTATTTTTGCACTCCCTTTGCAAAAAGGGATATTATCAAAGGATAATAAGATCTGGTAGCTCAGTCGGTAGAGCAATACACTTTTAATGTATGGGTCCTGGGTTCGAGTCCCAGCCGGATCACCAGAAAGCAAGATGAACCCGCTCCATGAGCGGGTTTTTTCATTTACAAGCCAGCGCTTTTTTTCTCTTCACGTCCTCTATGGCCCATGCCGCCATGGAGTCAATAATGGGTTTTAATTTCTTTCCCGATGCAGTAAGGCTATAGGTCACATAAGGAGGTACCACGGGCCTGGATTCGCGGATGATCAGCTGGTCAGATTCCAGTTGTTTCAAATGCTGGATCAACACTTTTTCTGTGATGGTGGGGATGGACTTCCTGATCTCACTGTAACGTTTGGTGCCGGCAGCCAGCTGGTAAAGAATGATGGGTTTCCAGTATCCGCCTATTTTCTCCATGACATAGGTCACCGGACACTGGAGTTGTGCTTTTCGTTTGTTTTCCTGCTGCGTGGAAGATGCTTTG
>REAQ01000317.1 GCA_004294195.1 Sphingobacteriales bacterium
TTGTTCCTGATCTTTAACGAGCTGGTGGAAGGCATGGATGCCCGCGGCATGGATCATGCGAATGATCTGGGATGGATGATTGATGCATCACACAATGTCAAAGATCCTTTGGAAGATCTGTTGCAATCGGTGGAAGCGATTATGATCGCCTATGCGCAGGCGTTGCTGATCAACCGTTCTGCATTGAAAGCGGCACAGGAAAGCAACGATGTGGTGATGGCACAGGAGGTGCTGCAACATAGTTTCCGTACGGATGTGCGCAGCATCGTGGCCGAAGCAAGACGCCGCGCTGGTGGAGCATTGGATCCATTGGCTCTTTACCGGTCCCTGAATGTGCGTGCGGAACTTGCACGAGAACGCGGCTTTAATCTTGCAACCGGACTCTGATGTCAGCCATTCCTGTCATAGCCATTTTCGATGTGGGTAAAACCAACAAAAAGCTGTTGCTGTTTGACGGGCAGTACAATGTAGTGTATGAACATAGTGAACAACTCCCCGAAACCATTGATGAAGATGGCGACCCGTGTGAGGATGTGGCATTGCTGACGAAATGGTTGAAGGAAAGGTTTGCTCATGTCCGATCTGATGACCGATTTGATATTCGTGCACTGAATTTCTCTGGCTACGGTGCCAGTTTTGTATACATCGATGGAGAAGGCGAAGTGAATGCTCCGTTGTACAATTACCTGAAGCCTTGCCCTGATGCGATTTGGAAAAAATTCTACCACAATAATGGGAAGATGCATGAGCTATGTGTAGAGACCGCTTCACCACCTTTGAAAAGCCTGAACTCAGGCTTGCAATTGTATCGGATAAAACTTGAGAAGCCAGCGTTATACAAGCGTATCAAGTATGCGCTTCACCTGCCGCAGTACCTGAGCTATGTGTTTTCAGGCCAACCGCTGTCAGAAATTACCAGCTTGGGATGCCACACCCATCTTTGGGATTTCAGGAAGCATGATTATCATGCATGGGTAGTGAAGTCTGGCCTGGAGAAGAAATTCCCGCCTATTTCAAAGACTCCAGTTGCCGGAACATTTGAAGGCATACCTGTTGGACTTGGATATCATGACAGTTCAGCCGCATTAGTGCCTTATCTGCAGAAACATCATGATCCTTTCGTGTTGGTATCTACGGGTACCTGGTGCATCAGCATGAATCCGTTCAATGATACACCATTGACCATAGAGGATTTTGGAGACGATTGTCTCTGCTATCTTACGCCGGAAGGGAAGCAGGTGAAGTCAAGCCGACTGTTTGCCGGGCCAATGCATGAACAGATTGAAGAAGTGTTGCGAAGTCAATATGGGTTAAATGTGAACAACATAAAAGATATTGCATATGATCCCAAGAAGATTCCCATGCCCAAGATCACAACATCAACGAATGATACTGCAAGCGAAACAATTGAAGAGTATGTTGGGTTAGATGCAGAAGAACATTATCATTTAGGGATCAAACATATCATTCAACTCCTTAAGCCCAAAATAGATCGTGTTCTCACACCGAATGTGAAACAGATCTTTGTGGATGGCGGGTTCAGTCAGAATAAGGTATTCATGGGTATGCTGGTAGATGCATTTTCCCATCTGCAAGTCACTGCTGCATCCGTACCTCAGGCCTCTGCCCTTGGTGCTGCGTTAATGATGGGCAAGTTCTGACTCCAACCTTCAACTTCCAACCTGCTACTTCATTGTTGCCAAATACGCCACCACATCCCTGATCTCTTTCTTGTTCAACAGCAAGGTCATCTGCGGCATGCTTGACGGTGTACCCTCTTTACCATAGCCAGGTGCAATGCGCGCACTGGGATTGATCAATGCCTCCAATAACTGCTCCTGTTTCAGGCGTGAAGCAATACCATTCAACTTGGGGCCTACATTTCCGCCGTAGTCGTCAATTGCGTGGCAACGGACACATTGTGCGGAAGAGTTGGACCAGAAGATATTGGCTCCTCTGCCTGGATCTCCGCCATTCAACGCTCCGGCATACATAGCTTTTAGAGAATC
>REAQ01000318.1 GCA_004294195.1 Sphingobacteriales bacterium
CTGTTTAAAAACGGATTTGCCGAAAGACTGGATATAGATCGCACGCAGGTAAACCTGAACAACCTCAAATCCTCACAGTCGCAAGTGAATAACCTGATTATCATTGGATATGCATCCCTTAAATTTTCACTGGGTATCAACCAGGCAGATGGGTTGCAATTGACGGATACATTATCTACTCAACTCGTGAAGCAGGACATCCTGGATACCACCGGATTTAAATATGAGGATCGGGCCGAGGTTCAATTGCTAAACTCTGTGGAAGAACTGCAGAAGCTTGACCTGAAGCGGTACAAGATGCAGTACATCCCCACGCTGTCTGCTGTATGGAACTTTTCCGGAGCGGCCCTTCGCCAGGAGTTTGATTTCTTTGACTTCAGCAAACCCTGGTTCAAAACCAATGTGGTGGGTGTGAATATGAGTGTACCCATTTTTGATGGATTGCAGAAAGACCAGAAGATCAAGCAGGCAAGGATGAATCTCGAAAAGACTCGTAATAGCATGGAGAACCTGCAACGGGCCATTGACCTGCAAAGAGCAGCTGCATACAACCAGTTCCGCAACGCTATTGCAAACATGGATGTGCAGGAAAGGAACCTTGAGCTGGCGGAAAAAGTGTATAACACTACCAAGAAGAAATATGAGCAGGGCCTTGGATCAAGTTTCGAGATCATCCAGACGGAATCCGGATTTGAAGAAGCGCAGTCGAATTATTTCCAGGCACTTTATGACGCAGTGATCGCGAAGATCTCTTATTACCGTTCACTCGGAAGACTATAACATACTGAACTAATACTAAAGAGCATAATATGAAACAACTGATGATGATGTCAATGCTGGTAATTCTTGCCGCCTGTGGTGGAGGCAAGAAAGATGCTAATGCAACATTGACGGATAAAAAACTTGAACTCGACAAGCTCCGTAAAGAAAAAGAAACGGTGGCTGCACAGATCACGAAACTGGAAGAAGAAATAAATAAAATTGATCCTGCGGCCGCTGCCGAAGCCAGCAAAAAGCTTGTTGCGGTAACCGTTATTCAGCCCGAGGATTTTGCGCACTATATAGATCTGCAGGGGCGTATCTCTACAGAGAATGTATATATCGTTACACCAAGGGGAATGGGTGGACAAGTAAAATCTGTTCATGTAAAACTGGGTGACCGTGTGAGGCAGGGCCAGTTGCTGTTGAAACTTGACGATGCGGTTGTAAGGCAACAGATGGCACAATTGAAAACCCAATTGGATTATGCCCGTGATCTGTATAACAGGCAGCAAGCGGTTTGGAAAGAAGGGATCGGAACAGAAGTGCAGGTGCTTAACGCAAAGAATGCAGTGGAGAATCTGGAGAAGCAGATGAGTTTGCTCAATGAGCAGATGGCGATGACTAATGTATACGCGCCTGCATCCGGTGTGGCCGAAACGGTGAATATCCGCGTGGGTGAACTGTTCAATGGTAATCCCGCTGCTGGAATAACCATTATCAATCCTTCCAGCCTGAAGGCAGTGGTGGATGTTCCGGAGAACTATTCATCTAAAGTGAAGAAGGGCATGGATGTGATCATTGACGTGCCAGATATCTCCAAGCGGATCAACAGCAAGATCACCCTGGTCAGTGAAACGATTGGCCAGACAACGAGGAGTTTCATTGCAGAAAGTAAGATCCCCTCAGATCCTTCGCTGAAACCCAACCAGGTTGCGATCATCCGGATACTTGATCACGCCAGTAAGAATGCGATGGTTATTCCGGTAGCTACCATTCAGACCGATGAGAAAGGGAAGTTTGTATACGTGCTTGATACCCAAAATGGCAAAACAGTAGCAAAAAAGAAGCCTGTTGTTGTTGGAGAATTGTATGCAGATAAGATCGAGATCCGCCAGGGTCTTCAGGCTAATGACCAACTGATCACGCAAGGCTTCCAGGGCTTATATGAAGGACAATTGATTACCACTAAATAATTGCTGGTCATGAAGAAAATGACTGATGAAATACAAAACCTTTTGAGTGGC
>REAQ01000319.1 GCA_004294195.1 Sphingobacteriales bacterium
AGATGCATCATGGATCACGAGCTGTTTAGCTTTTGCCGCCACATCAGGTACCCATCGTTTCTGTTTCTCCATGTAGTTATACGCCAGTCGTGTGGCAATACTGAAGACCCAGGTCTTCAAACTGGCCTCGCCTTTGAAGGTGTGGAGTTTATCAAAAGCCCTGATGAAGGTATCATGTGCAATATCCTCTGCATCATTCCGGCTGGCTAACAATCGATACAAATAAGATTTCAGCTGCGGGAAAAATACCGCGAACAATTCCTGGAACGCATTGATATCTCCTTCGCGGGCCTTTGATAAAACTAAATCCTCCGACATACTCACCTGTTTAAGGTTGAATTTGAAATTAATCATTCTTCCACTCTCCTATGGAATCAGCACCACTTTACCGGTGGGCAACCTGGTCCAGGCGAAACTGGCTCGCCGTTTCTATCCGAAGCTTTCCCTGCATGATGAGGCCAATGACTGCGCCTAAAGATTGCTGCCAAATCTCCGGATAGGTACCGATGTAATATGCAAGGTTGAAACCGAACTGACTGATACTCTCGTCTACAAAATATTCAGGATGAATATTGCCCTGAATGCCACTGGCGCACCCATAGATAATGATCTTCCCGCCTTTCTTCAGGGACCGAATGGTTTCATTATACACATCGCCACCCACCATTTCGAAAGCCAGGTCCACACCCACACCGTTGGTCAGCGTGCGCAGCTGATCACCCCAACCTTTTTCTGCATAATTCACGACCGCATCGGCGCCAAAAGCCTTTGCCATCGCCAGTTTATCTGCAGAGCTGCTGGCGGCAATCACCTTTGCACCAGCCTGCCTGGCAAGCTGAACCAACAGTGATCCCACCCCTCCTGCTGCTGCATTCACCAGTACGGTTTTCCCCTGCAGGTCGCCAGCCAATTGCGAGATCATCAAGTGTGCGGTGGATCCCTGTACAAAAATACCCGTTGCCACCACAGGATCCATGCCGGGAGGCAGAGGTATACAATACTGCGCGGGTGCTGTAACAAATTCCGCATAGGCGCCACCGTGAGGAAGAATGCCAAGCACCATCATGCCTTCCTGGAATGGCGCAGCTACTTTACTGCCAAGCACAACGATTTCTCCAACTGCCTCAACACCGGGAAAATACGGAAGTGGCGTCGGCATAAAATATCGGTCTCGCCTCCGTAGGATGTCTGAAAAATTAACGCCGCTGGCCTTGATCCTGATCAGCACCTCACCCTCGCCGGGCGCGGGAATGGTTACCTGAACAATGTCTAATACCGAAGGATCACCGTAATGGCTGAACTGTACCTGCTGCATGGTTGTTGTCTTCATTGCTGAATGTTTTTAATATATGGTTCTGACCATTCAGCAATGCAAAACGGATGAAAAACGCGAAACTATTTTAATTGGGAGGTCAATAGAGCCAAAACCAAGAGGATCAGCCCAAATAAAATGATCAGATAACGAGAAACCACCGGACTAAGGCTAATGTCCAGCATCCAAATCCGAAGTGGAGATTTATTGGCAAGATACTTAGCAAAAACAATTAAGAATAAGCCAGTAAAAAGGACAATCAGTTGACTAAAATTCATAGCGTTCATTAATCATTTAAAGACTCAGTAAATCCCAATCGCTTCATACTCTTTCAAACGCTGATCAATCTCAAGCGGCTCAACACTTAAGATACGAACACAATCAAGAAATCCAGGGAAGGAAGGATTGAGAATGATATTGTACTGTCCGGGTAATACCGCGGAAGGTACGCTGAAACCGATGCTATCTGCAGCCACAAGGATCGCATCGCCCATTTGCTTCAGTTGAATATTGTCGGGTATACGCCATCCCTTTGGCAATGCCTCCACCTCAATTTTCGTGATCGGTTTTTGATCATCTACTTCTATTTCCATGACAAACATTCCTGGGGGAATATCAGATTCATCCAGATGCACCAGCACCTCCAGCAAAGCCAATGATGGATTTTCACTGGTGTATAATGCGAAACTGCCCGGACCATTCCATCTCCCTCCTTCCAGAAAAGCACCAAGTCCGCTGAGGTCTTTGGTTCGCTTTTTCAGCTTCACAATTCTGTATACCTGCATACTTTCACATTATGAGTATACGCCTTCTTCAATCCGAACAAGGATGCTATGCACATTGTTAATGCCAGTAGGTGTATGGAAAAGATCAATAGGACGCTTACCGGCCAATGCGCGATTACCCTTTTTCAACCAGCGGCGAAGTACATCTACATCTTCAAATATCGTCAGCCCTTTAGCCATCACCCGCGCCATTTCAATAGCCAGTGAAGATTCCAAACTACCCAGTCGATCTGTCTTGCGCATTCTGCTGATCGTCTTATAAGAGAGACTTAACAACACTGCCATATTCTTCATGGGGATA
>REAQ01000320.1 GCA_004294195.1 Sphingobacteriales bacterium
AACTAGTTATGGGGTTGGTACACAAAATCCATATCGCTTTTAAAGTACCTGCTTCTAAAGCTTCAAACATTTCGGTAGCGGTTAAGCCCGGTTTGGGGTTTATGGTAGTGCCGCCCCAAAATTTTTCAACTTCGGCTCGGTGTAGTGGGTTGGCTAAATCTCGGTGTGCGGGCAATAAGTTTGCTAAGCCGCCCACTTCGCGACCACCCATTGCGTTGGGCTGACCAGTAAGCGAAAATGGCCCAGCACCGGGCTTGCCAATATTGCCCGTAATTAGGTTTAAGTTTATTAGGCTCAGGTTTTTATTTACGCCTATGCTGCTTTGGTTTAAGCCCATTGTCCACATACTTATAAAGCCATTTGCTTCGCCTATATATTTGGCAGCCAGTTTAATATCATCGGCGTTAAGCCCACAAATAGCTGCTGCTTCGGCAAGGGTTTTCTTAAAAACTAAATCGGCGTAAGCTTCAAAACCTTCGGCGTGGTGAGTAACAAAATTTTCATCAACCCAATTGTTTTCTATAATTAAACGGCCAATGGCGTGGTTTAAAACTACATCGGTACCAGGGTTTAGTTGCAAATGTATATCGGCAATGGCACAGGTATCGGTAACCCGAGGGTCAACAACAATAATTTTTATGTGTGGGTTTTGGGCTTTATGGGCTTCCACCCTGCGCCAAATAATGGGGTGGCACCAAGCGGGGTTTGCTCCAGTAACGTAAAAGCAATCGGCAAGTTCAATATCATCGTAACATAGGGGTACACTGTCTTCGCCGAGGCTCATTTTATATCCCACCACAGCACTACTCATACAAAGGCGACTGTTGGTATCCATATTATTGCTGCCAATAAAGCCTTTTATCAGCTTATTTATCACATAATATTCTTCGGTTAGGCATTGCCCCGATGCGTAAAACGCCACCGAATCGGGGCCGTATTTTTCTATAAAAGTTTTAAAAACCGCTACCGTTCTATCTAGTGCAGCATCCCAACTTACCCTTTGCAAAGGCATACTTTTGTTGTAACGCATTTGTGGGTAAAGCAACCTATCGCTACGGTCGTTAACGGTATAATGCAGGTTTAAACCCTTGCTACATAACATTCCTTTACTAGATGGGTGATTTTCGTCGCCCTCCAAAGTTACCGTTCCGTTTTTATCTTTACTTAAAAGCACACCGCAGCCAGTGCCGCAATAGCAACATACTGATGAAACGGAGTTTTTTTTATTTTTTGACATCTTTTTGGCTTCGGGCTGTTGGGCTTCGAGCTACGGGCTTCTTGTTTGGTTTGTTAGGGCTTCGGGCTGTCGGGCTTCGGGCTGTCGGGCTTCGGGCTGCGAGCTTCTTGTTTGGTTTGTTAGGGCAGCGGGCGGTTGGCTTTTAGGTCTTTGCCCAAAGCCCCAAGCCCGAGGCTCGTTGCTCGATAGCCCGTTGCCCGATAGCTCGTTGCCCGATAGCCCGAAGCTCGTGGCTTATTAGGGCGTTCCCCGAAAAAGGGTCGGGCTTTTCGCTGCAAGTCCTCGGCCCCCAAAAGGGCCTGTGGGCTTTCCGCTGCAATCCCTAACGCAAATTGCTGCGGGCTATCGGGCTTTGGGCTGCGAGCTTCTTGTTTGGTTTGCTATTGCTCTAAAGCTACCAGCTCGGGGCTCGAAAGCCCGTTGCCCGTGGCAATCGGCTCGTTGCCCGAAAGCCCGCTGCCCGAGGCTGGAAAGCCCGAGGCCCTAAACCGTGTTACCAACACAATCCCGGCAACGGCAATAACTACATAACCTATATATTGAAAAGCTTCTACGTAAGTAATACTTTCGGACTTGAATAAAAAACCGAACAGCATACCGCCTACATTGCCACCTGCACCTACAATACCGCTTACCATTCCTACATTTTTTTCGTTAATAAAAGGGGTGATGGCATAAGTTGTACCGTTGGCCATTTTTAAAAACAGGGCAAAACCAAGCATCGATATAATGGCCAACGGTACAACTTATGCCATCACCCCTTTTA
>REAQ01000001.1 GCA_004294195.1 Sphingobacteriales bacterium
ATACCCCACCTCCGGTGGTGCCCATATAATAAATCTGGTCGTTCCCACGCACGCCCGTTGCGGCCACGGACCGGCCACCCCTGAACGGACCGATGTTCCGCCACTGGAGGGTCTTCAGGAAATAATTGAGGTCGGGTGAAGGAGAAACAACAGGTTCTGTTTTCTTCTTTTGTCCAAATGCAATGATGCCAGTTAAGATGGCGATGGAGAACATAAAAGCCTTACGCATAAATCAGCAGGAGATTTGGCCTAAGTTACTTAATATAAGAATTGAAATTTTGCCGGGTAGATCTCGATATCAAACTGTTTTCCCGTGATCAATTCGCCGTCCAGCTGGGCCTTCACCTCACGGTCTGCAATAATCGAAATTTTGCGCAGCGGCTGGTGATGTATAAAAGACAGATCAAGATGCTGTCCTTTTCGCACTTTCGGCAAAGCCCATAGTCGTTTCAACCTGCCCAATGGCTCTGCCGTAACCAGGTCCAGTTGGCCGTCCTCAACATTTGCTCTTGGCGAGATCCTGAATCCGCCACCGGTTGATGGTGCATTGCTGACCAGCAGGAGCAATAGATGCTTTGTTTGGATGGGTCCTTCGTCTATGCTTATATTATACACTGGTTCCTTAAACCCCATGATCACCTTGATCACCGCAGCATAATATCCCCAGAATGCACCCATCCAGCGGATAGCATTCATATGTTTCACTACCTCGCCATCAAATCCAATGCCCGCGAGATTTACAAAGAACTGGCCATTGCAAACCCCTACATCCACCTTACGGGGTGATGCATTCAATACACGTTCAATGGTGTCCTCTAAAGAGGCATCACCATACAGCAGCTGTGCGAAATCATTTCCGGTTCCTGCCTTAAATAAAGCAATAGGCGGAACTTCACCGGCTACATGATTTAAAAAATAATTCAGCGTACCATCCCCGCCAATGATCCAGACAGAACAGAATCCTGATACATTGCCCGGCCATCGATCACCAAAAATCTCATATGAAATCTGCCGGCTTTTCAATGCGTCAGCTATGGACGCGGCCATTTGTTGGGCCCGATGCCGGCCCGCAAGCTGGTTGAATAAGATCGCTATCGTCCCCAGATCAGACATTATTGCCTAATCTACATTAAATATTGATTATCCCTAAGCCCATATACCTGAACTTTTCTCTTATGGCACGATTATTTTGAAAAGCAAGCAAACGATTGCTCATGATTTCAGTAGTGATTCCTGCATGGAATGAAGCGAGTACCATTAGGCAAGTAATTGCCATGTGTATGAATAGTGAAAAAGTTTCCCAGGTCATTGTGGTGGATGATCAATCAGATGATGGTACAGCGGATCTCGCGCGTGAAGCAGGTGCAGAAGTGATCATCAGCCAGCGCAGAGGAAAAGGAATCTCAATGAAAGAAGGCGTGGAGCTAGCAAAAAACGAGTTAATCGTCTTCCTGGATGCTGACATCGATCCCTATCCTGATCAAACCATTGAAAACCTTACAGCACCTTTGTTTGCAGACCAGGCGGATTTCGTCAAAGGTAGTTTCACCCGTAATGCAGGTAGAGTAACCCTTCTGGTGGCAAAACCTTTGCTGTCTATTTTCTACCCTGCACTCGCCGCCTTCAACCAACCCCTTAGTGGAATGATCGCCGGAAGAAAATCTTTTTTCTCCCGCCTGGAATTCAGCAACGACTATGGCGTGGATGTAGGCATTTTGATCGATATGTACTTGATGAAAGCCAGAACTGTTTCGGTTACCATCGGCCACATCGAAAACAAAAGCAAACCCTGGGAGCAATTGGGTAAAATGAGTCATGAAGTGTCCCGCGCCATCATCTCAAGGGCGCAGCGTCAGGATCCTGAACAGACCGAAGATGAGATGGAAACGATTGTAGCCATCCAGCAACAGTTTGGAAAAACCATTACCGAAAAACTGGCACAGCATCGGCGCATGATCGTTTTCGATATGGACAATACGATAC
>REAQ01000019.1 GCA_004294195.1 Sphingobacteriales bacterium
GGTTACGAAGCCATCATGGTGAACTGTAACCCTGAAACTGTTTCCACGGATTTTGACGTGGCCGACAAACTCTATTTTGAACCTGTCTTCTGGGAACATCTCTGGGAGATCATTGAGCACGAGCAACCCTATGGTGTGATTGTGCAGCTGGGCGGACAAACTGCATTGAAACTGGCAGAAAAATTACATGCGAAAGGCATTAAGATTGTAGGTACCAGCTATGATAGCATGGATATTGCCGAAGATCGCGGCCGTTTCTCTGATACGCTGAAAGATCTTTCTATCCCTTATCCTCAATACGGCACTACTTACAATGTGGATGATGCTTTCGAAGTAGCCAAAGAAGTGGGATATCCGGTACTGGTGCGTCCCTCATATGTATTGGGCGGACAGCGGATGCGGATCGTGATCAATGATGATGAACTGGAAAAAGCAGTAGTGAGTCTGCTCAAGCACTTGCCTGGCAACAAAATCCTCATTGATCACTTTCTTGACAGATGTCAGGAAGCTGAGATCGATGCCATTTTTGATGGTGAGAACTTCCACGTGATGGGAGTGATGGAACACATTGAACCCGCAGGTATCCACAGTGGTGACTCCAACGCAGTATTGCCTGCGTTCAACCTGTCACCGTTGATTGTTCAGACGATGGAGTTTTATGCCGAGAAGATTGCGCGCGCTTTAGATATCCGCGGACTGATCAACATCCAGTTTGCTATTAAAGACGGAAAAGTGTTTGTAATTGAAGCCAATCCAAGGGCATCAAGGACAACACCTTTCATTGCCAAGGCCTACCAGATCCCTTACCTCAATGTAGCAACCAAAGTAATGATCGGCACACACAAACTAACAGACTTTAAATTCGAGAAGAAGCTGAAAGGATTTGCGATCAAGGAACCCGTATTTAGCTTTGATAAGTTCCCAGGTGTTAACAAAGAACTGGGCCCAGAGATGAAGTCTACCGGTGAAGCCATTCGTTTCATCAAGGATCTTAGGGATCCATACTTCCGGCAGCTCTACAAAGAAAGAAGCATGCACCTTTCCAAATAAAGCCCTTAGAGAAAATAAAAAACAGAGGCTGTCTCCACATGAGACAGCCTCTGTTTTTTATTAAACTATTTTTAGAGAAGAATAGCGCGATTGATCACATGGATAACACCATTTGAACATACGATATCTCTATTGCCATTTGCGATTTGTGAAGGCGCATTGGCACTTTGGAAAAGTCTAACGGTATAGATGCCGCTAGGCGGGTTTGAAGTTTCTACTAAATTTAAACCCCTTACCGTGGAAATCTGGTTATTGTTAACAAAGTCAGAGATGAATCTGTTTGTAGGAAGAACATGGTGTTTGAGAATAGGATCAAGTGCACTTACCGGAACTGCATTGATATCCGTAATCCCTACCGCCCTGAATGCCGCATTAGTTGGCGCAAATACCGTCAACTTATTGGGATTGTTAAAAAATGCCAGAAGATTTGCTTTGGTCACTGCAGCCAACAAGAAACTAAACGTTGTGTCATTGGCAATAACACTTGCAATGGTTTTGTTCAATGATGGTGGCGTAAGTACATTGCCCATAATATGCACATATCCGTTTGAACCCAGAAGGTCAGCTTGACGAATAGGAAAGCCATTTATAAATCTTCCATTTTGATTGGCTGAACCATATATATTAGCCAGATTAAGTGTTTTCAGGGTGTCAGACAAAGGGATACCCGCATTTGAAACCCTTCTTCCTAAAACATGATAACCCAAAACAGACTGAAGAGTGGTAACCGGAGCAGTATTCACGTCAATCCCCGCTGCAGCAAAAGCTGAATTATCCGGCGCGAAAAGAGTTATATCCGGCCCCTGAAGCGCAGAAGCGAGGTTAGCCCTGTTAAGGGCAGTTTTCAAACTAGATAGATTCGGGTTTTGATTAACGATGTCCAATACAGTGGGTGCAGGTGCAGGAGGTACCCCGGAATTGTCTTCCGTACTGCAGCCAGTCGCCAGAAGTACCAACGCTACTATAACTATCTTGAACATCGACATTGTGTAATTTCTCATAAATGATCTGTTTTCTGGAAGCCCAAAGTTAAAGATATCGCCTATATGAGGGGATAAACAACGATGGAATGGAACAAAAGTTTTGGCTAAAATACGTCATGATGTGCTGCCATCAAAGCCAAACTGTTGATTTCCACAGCATTTTCCGGGAATAATCTTGATTTTCCAATCTAAAATTCCTTGCAAATTGGCTGAATGATCAATTACAGTCACTGGTGGGCTTCGTTTCCGATGCTTCGGATATTGTTACCGTGCATTACAGGCATGCTGCTATATCAGCCCTACAATCACCAATCCTGGATTATTTCCGGCACG
The DNA here is from genome assembly GCA_004294195.1 of Sphingobacteriales bacterium. GTDB lineage: Bacteria > Bacteroidota > Bacteroidia > Chitinophagales > Chitinophagaceae > Pollutibacter. The sequence goes on from REAQ01000019.1 coordinate 2,367, forward strand.
CTCACATGCCTGCTTTTACTAGTGTTTATCCGGAGAAGACCCCTTTTTGATAACTCAAGCAAACTGCTACGGGTTGTACCCATTGTTTGGACATATTTTATTTTAGGGTATTACCTGATGCACTTCTTTGACATAAGGAATCAATCTGGTTGGCTGGGGTCAGAGTCCTTATCTGGTGGTTGCTACATCGGTCAGGCACAAAATACTTCAAGGCCCTCAAAAAATAATTTCTCAACAGAATTCAGACTCAATGCTGCAAAAACCAGATCAAATAAATGGCATCCTGTTTCTGCCTTTGTCAGGTTATCACATAAGGGTCCAGAAGTCAAAGAGGGTTACACCGTAATTGTATCAACTGATCTCAGTGCCATTACCCGTGACCAGGCGAAAAAAAATGGATTTTTAAATTACCTGATCAGGAGAAATATATACCATGTCTCCCCATCAAACCAGGTAAAAATTTACATTTTAGATTCGAGTGAAAAAAATACCCTCATTGATGTAATCCGAACAAAACTGTCCGCTACTTTAGACTCCCTATTCAATGATCAAAACGTTAGGGCTTTTTCTGGTGCTTTGCTGATAGGCGAAAGATCAACTTTGGATGATGAGATCAAGAATGCCTATTCACGGACCGGGGTGGTTCATGTCATTGCCATTTCTGGCATGCACCTCGCGTTGATCTATGCGATGCTGGCGGGCTTGCTCCGGTTTCTGAAAAAAGGAAGCTTTAGATGGCTGTTTACTTTGTTATGTCTTGGCATCCTATGGATGTACACATATATCTGTGGCAATTCGCCATCTATTGCCAGAAGTGCATGGATGTTCAGTTTTCTATTAATAGGCGATCAATTCAACAAACCCACCTTAACCGGTAACAACCTTTGTGCTGCGGCCCTCATTATGCTCTGTTCCCAGCCATCAATGTTGTGGGACATCGGCTTTCAATTGAGTTTTGCTGCTGTCGGCAGTTTATTGGTGTACCAGGAACCCATTAAAAAACTGTACCGCCCGAAAAACAAAGCGCTACGCTATAGCTGGGAAATGACAGCTACAACTATAGCTGCACAGATATTGACAACGCCTCTTGTGATCTATCACTTTAATCAGTTTTCTCTTGTATTCCTGCTGAGCAACCTTGTTGCGGTGCCGCTATCTGGACTGATCCTACTATTGCTTGGTATTAGCTGTCTCCTCTTCCCGCTTAATCTGTCAGCACCTTTTGTTATGGTTTCTCAAAATCTAATCCACTTAATGAATGGGCGAATCTTTGCCCTAAGTGATCTTGAGTTTGCAGCTGCTGAAGACCTCAACTTGGACGTCCCTGACACTGTGGCCCTATATGTTCTTATCCTAACCCTCACCCTTTGGATAAGGTCAAAAAAACGGTAGCTTTGCACTCCCCCTATACATCACGCATTACATCCATTCAACTATGCAAAAGAAGATCAAAACGGCTTTGATATCTGTTTTCTATAAAGATGGTCTTGAACCGATCGTACAAGAACTCCATGCAAATGGGGTTAACATATATTCCACAGGCGGAACACAACAATTCATTGAGGCACTCGGCATTCCCTGTATACCTGTAGAGTCCGTCACTTCCTACCCCAGCATTCTGGGAGGAAGGGTTAAAACACTTCACCCAAAAGTATTTGGCGCAATCCTCGGTAGAAGAGATGTACCCCAGGATCTGGAAGAAATGAAGCAATATGAGATCCCTGAATTTGATTTGGTCATCGTTGACCTCTACCCGTTTGAAGAAACCGTAGCCAGCACCAGCGAGGAAAAACTGATCATCGAAAAAGTGGATATCGGCGGACCGTCCATGATCAGGGCTGCTGCAAAAAATTTCCGCGACCTTGCAGTAGTAGCATCCCGGGATCAGTACCCTTCTTTCCTTGAGTTGATCAAGTCTCAACATTGTGAAACCTCTATAGACCAACGTCGCTCTTTGGCAGCCAAGGCTTTTGAAGTTGTTGCGCACTATGACGTTGCCATCGCACAGTATTTCAATACAGGAGAAGAACATTTCCTTGCTTCTTTCCCTTCACCAAAGTCTATGCGTTACGGCGAGAACCCCCACCAGCCGGCCGTATTCTATGGAGACAACAGCAAACTATTTACCCAGCTGAATGGAAAAGAACTTTCTTACAATAACCTCGTGGATGCTGATGCTGCAATGCAACTGATCCGTGAGTTTGCTAACCAAACTGTGGTGTTTGCCATCATCAAACACACCAACGTGTGCGGCGTTGCGCAAAGAGACCGTGTTGCAGAAGCGTGGAAAGCAGCGCTGGCCGGGGATCCGGAAAGTGCCTTTGGTGGGGTTCTGGTGACCAACGGAACCGTTGATGCGGCCACTGCGCGTGAGATCAATGAGATATTTTTTGAAGTATTGATCGCCCCTGATTTTGATGCCGATGCCATGGAGATCCTGAAAACAAAAAAGAACAGGATCCTCCTGAAACAACATACCCAGGTTGCTTATGGCAAAATGTTCAAGTCAATGCTCAACGGCGTGCTTACCCAAAAGCAAGACGAGGGAAATTTTGAAAAGTGGGAAGAAAAAGGAGGCAGAGACGCTACACCGGAAGAAAAAGACGACCTCCTCTTCGCCAATCTGGTGTGCAAACACCTCAAGTCAAACGCTATTACCCTTGTAAAGGATAAACAACTCATCGGTAAAGGCTGCGGACAAACATCAAGGATCGATTCTCTCAGGCAAGCGATTGAAAAATCAAAACAATTCAATTTTCACCTCAAAGGTGCGGTGATGGCTAGTGATGCATTCTTCCCCTTCGACGATTGCGTTGAAATGGGACATGCCGCGGGAATCACGGCGTATATTCAGCCTGGTGGTTCCATTAGGGATATCGATACGATCACGTACTGCCAGAAACATCATCTCGCATTGGTTATCACGGGCACTAGGCACTTTAGGCATTAGGCATATAAATAATGAAAGCTCCACCCGTAAAACAATACATATACGACCTCTATGACACGGTAAGATCTACTGTGCAGCCCCTGCATCCCAAAAACCAATCCGAAAAAACAAGGGCACTCATTGCCGTTGCATTGGTAAGTTTTTTCTGGGGTACCACCTGGCTGGCGTCTAAAAAAGGTGTGCAGCATATGCCAGCCCTGCAGCTTGCAGGGGTCAGGCAGTTCCTCAATGGACTAAGCACCTGGAGTGTGCAATACATCCCGAGCGGACTGGGCGCTGTGATTGGCGCCATCGCCCCTATATGGATCGCCATTTTCAGCGTCACCCTTTTCAGGGAAACGAAGTTCAATGCTATCACCATCGTTGGACTGGTACTGGGTTTTGGAGGCATCATCATTATATTTTCTGATTACCTGGAAGATCTGTTCAATTCCAAATTCTCCCTCGGCATCCTTCTCGGCGTAGTGGCCACCATGACCTGGGGATTGGGCACCCTCTACACGGTAAAGCACGCAAAAAATCTTGATCCCTATTACAGCCTTGGCTGGCAGATGTTCATCAGCGGGATTATCCTGACCCTGATCTCATTGGTGACGGGTCAATACAAACCACTCACGAGCGTGGATCCCGTTGCATGGTATTCCATCGGTTATCTCGTCATTATCGGTAGCGTAATCACTTTCCTTGCATTCATCTATGCACTGAAACGTTTGCCTGCTGCACAGGCCAGTGTGTACGCTTACATCAATCCTATTGTTGCCGTGATTGTAGGTGCGTTATTGAATGGGGAGAAACTGAACATGATCATTGCCCTAGGCACAGGCGTGACCCTACTTGGTGTCTACCTTGTAAATACTGGTTTCAGAAAAGCTAAACCCTCCCCCTAAATCTCCCAATACACCACCTGGTCAAGGAAGATCTCATACACTTCTTTCCAACCCGCAAATCCTTTCTCGGTACTCAGGAAATTGTTGTGCGAAATGATCTCCATATTGCCGCAAACTTTCTTCACCACATCATGGTAATGCCTTAGTTCATCATAGGCCTGTGCAGGTGTACATTTCTGTTCATAATAACTGTTGGCATCCATCCAGCAATACGGATAAACCTTCAGCGTGGTAACTGTTTCCCGGTTCAGGTCGTACCATAGAAATGCATGGCTGGTAGATGCCCGGAATCCATTGGTGGTTCCATAACCCATGGAATGGTCCTCGGTAATCCCGGCTTCAACAAGTTTACGATAGCCCTCAGGCAGATTGAAACGGATATAATGAAAGCGGCTGCAGACGGGCGCTGCGCCGGTGATCGCTTCAAACAAAGTCAGCTCTTCGTTGAACACAGAAACACTATCGCCAGATTGCCAGGAGGGATGAATGCCTGTTTTATACCCTGCTGCATGATAGATCAGCAAGTCTTTCAAAGCAGGCTTGTATGGAGAGATATTTCTATCATAGCCCTTCACCTTGATCGCGAGAGGGAAAAAATAATACGGCTTCAGTCCATAGCGGAGATGGATGGCATACAGCCATTCATAGATATCATAGGGATCTTTTTCTCTACCCCGCAGCACTCGTAAACGAAGGCGGTTTTTCTCGTGGTCACCGCCAAGCAAATCTCTCCCGAAATGAGCAACGGTTCTCATCACCCCCCGATGACGAAACAACCATGCATGATCTACATCGTAGGTTGGCGTGAAACTGAATTTTCGGAATTCAGGGATCTCTTGCGGAAACTGCCTGCTGATCTTTTCTTTGAGCTTCATCGCCCATTGATCTATCAAAGGCTGGGTCAGGAATCCCTGCCTGCACGCGAGGGATTCTTTGTGCGCATATCTTCCGTATTCGTCTTTGGTGTGTGGCAGGTATTCTTCGTAGCGGGTGACGAGGTAAAAAGCTGCGGCAAAAAGGTCAAAAGGAACTTGGCCGTCTGTTTCAAAGAATACTGGCAAATCCTCCCAGTTGTTCATTGCAACTTCCTGTGGTGTAATATCATTTTGCGTCAACAAGCCCTGTGGCGTGATGTGGATGCCATGCGCTTGTTGCGGCGTATCTGTATATACAAGCACAGCTTCTCCTGGCGCAGGATCTTCGTTAAACCGGATATTGTATCCCAATACGGATTCCAATACAAATCGAAAGATGTATTCAATCCTGGGTGAAGGTTTACCGGTAATGATGATCATGCAAAGGTTTACTTGGTCTCTTTTCCAAGGGACTGTTGCTTTTCACGGTAGGCCTGGTTGAACGTCTTGGGTGCAAAATGGAGTTCACCCCGCAGGTGGGTCCAGCTTTTGAAGAGACTGTTCACCACAAAATTTTTCATCTTCCCCGTACCCAGGTTCATGGCGGTTCTGCTCAATGAGGCACGGCGCCACATTTTCCATGCAATCCTTTCGCCCAACGAACTTGAACCCCCGGCCACCGCTTCATAGCGGTTCTCCAGCAACAATTCATGCAGGTTGATCCTGACCGGACAAACCTCGGTACAGTTGCCGCACAATGAAGAAGCATAGCTCAGGTGTTTCCATTCACCCATATTTCGCAGGTGAGGCGTGATCACGCTTCCCACAGGGCCACTATATGTTGTACCATATGCATGCCCTCCAATATTCTTATACACCGGACAGGCATTGAGGCAGGCCCCACATCGGATGCAATACAAACCCTCCCGGGACTTGGCATTGAGCAGATTGGTACGGCCGTTGTCCAGCAGGATCACAAACATTTTCTCCGGACCATCTGTCTCTTCTTCTTTCCTCGGACCACTGATGATGGAATTATATACCGTGATTTTCTGACCTGTACCAAAGGTTGCCAGCAAGGGCCAGAATAATCCGAGATCTTTCAGTTCAGGAATCAATTTCTCGATACCTACCAGTACAATATGTGTTTTTGGCCAGGCACTGCTGAGCCTTGCGTTCCCTTCGTTTTCTGTGAGCGCAATGGAACCAGTATCTGCAATGATAAAATTAGCACCCGTAATACCTACCTGGGCCTGCACATACTTCTTACGAAGTTTCTCCCGTGCCACCAGTGTAAGCTCTTCTGGTGAAAGGTCAGGCGCGGTATGCAGTTTCTCCGCAAACAATTTCGCAACATCTTCTTTGCTCTTGTGCATCGCCGGCGTCACAATATGGTAAGGCGGCTCTCCATCCAATTGCTGGATATACTCTCCAAGATCCGTCTCCACACTTTCTATCTGGTGCTGTTCAAGGAAATCATTGAGGTGGATCTCTTCCGTAGCCATACTTTTGCTTTTCACTACGGTTGTGCATTGCTCGGCCTTGCAGATGTCAAGGATGGCCTGCTGCGCTTGTTCAGTTGTCTCTGCCCATATCACTTTGCCACCGTTTCTGGTAAAGTTAAATTCAAACTGCTCAAGGTATCGGTCAAGCTTTTCAATGGCCCGCCATTTCAGGTTCTTTGCTTTCTTGCGGGCAAGCTCGAGGTGTTCAAACTGGGCCTTCCCATGCGGGACCACCGCGTTGTATTTACCAATATTGAAATTGATCTTCCTCCGATGATCCAGGTCAGGTGCCATCTCGGCACTTCGTTCCAAAAATTTCTCTGCCTGTTCTGAATGCATGTATTTATTTTTTAGGCCGATGGGTGGCTTCAAAGTAGTCCAGCGCCACTTGGTGCAGGGCCTCATAAAACTCTTCTCCGAATTTACGGATTAATGGCTCTTTGAGGAACTGGTACACGGGCACCTTTAGTTTCTTACCCAAAGAACATGCCGGAGCGCACATGGTTTCCCTTGGCTCGTAATTTAATTTCTCGTAGCCTGAATATTTTGAAGTTGAGGCCTTTATGGGATAAAGGTGGCAGGAAATGGGCTTTTTCCAGTTGGTCAACCCGTCATTGTAGGCTTGCTCAAACGCACACTTGATGATCCCCTGCCCGTCCCGATAACCATAAGCACAGATTCCTCCATTAACCGTGGGGGTAACCCAGCCAAACTCCTGGTCATAACGGTACAGCCCCTGCCTTTCCAACTCAGCCTTTCCATCTTTGGTGAGGTATTTCTCCACTTTTCCGGCGGCGTCCCTGACAATTTCCAATTCCTCATTGGTGAGGGGCGCACCTGCATCACCATCTTCGCAACATCCCCCTTTACAACGGGAAAGATCACAAACAAATTTCTCTGAAACGATATCGTCAGAAATCAGGACATTATCGATGGCAATCATAATCCAAAGATAGCTAATAGCTAGTAGCTAATAGCGATTGGCTACTTCTTCCACTTAAAGGTCTTGATAATATGCTTCATATCTTCTTTCAGGAAGTCGTTAACCGGCGCAAGGGAATCTGCATTGGGTGAAGCATCAAAGTATAAAGCGCCGCGCAGGAAATGACGCGTGGTGTCCGTTACAAAAAACTGGTTGGCCGTAGCGGCATTCCCTCCAACGGAAAAATATACACCCGAGATGCCATTGGCGGTACGGAAAAGCGAATCATCAATGGAACTGGCTTTCACACTGTGCTTGAAACTCATCTTGAATGCTTCTTCACGAAGCCCTTCAAAAGTGTTGGGCACCAGCGAGTCTTTGTACCCATTGGCTGTTTTGATTTTATACACAGAGTTACCGCCGATGGTTTTAAAACTCATATAGATCCGGCTGGAAAATTCCGGGAAATCGATATTGATCCAATAAGGATTGTCAGGATTATCGTCAAAAAGTGTACTGTCTTTATTCACCTTCCCATAAACCGGATATTCAAAACTGTAGGGATAACCCGGCAGGTCAAAAAGCTGGTACTTCTTCTCTGGAAGTTCAATATGATAGTAACTCCTGGGCTTAGGCGTAAAAGGACTGTTGCAGGAGAACAACAAAAGCGCACTGGTCAGGATCAGGATTTGCTTCATCAGTCTACATTCGTTGGGTTGATCTCAATACTCATCCGCTTGATACGGTTCTTGTCTACTTCCAGCACTTTGAAATGAAAGTCTCCCACGGAGATGTCCTGGTTCACACTCGGAATTTCACCGGCAATTTCCAATGCCAGGCCAGCCATCGTTTCACTATCTCCGCGCACCGCATCAAAGGTATCCAGGGGAAGGTCCATCAGCCTGCAGGCTTCAATGATCATTGTTCTTCCTTCCACAATGAAGTGCTTATCATCAATTTTTTTAAACCCAGTATCTTCTTCATCAAACTCGTCCCTGATATCGCCAATCACTTCTTCCATGATATCTTCAAGCGTCACAATACCTTCCGTACCGCCAAACTCATCCACCACCACTGCAAAATGGATGTGCTTGGTTTGAAATTCTTTCAGCAGGTCCTCAATCAATTTATGTTCATGCACAAAGAATGGTTGCCGCAAGAGCTTGTGCCAATCGAAATCATCTCCTTCGTCTATGAATGGGATCAGGTCCTTGGTATGCAGTATTCCTGTAACATTATCCAGGTTCTCTTTATAAACGGGTAGTCTTGAATAGGTGAGCTCCTGAACTTTCTCCATCAGCTCAGGAAACGGCGTACCCAGTTCAATACCATGCACATCCAGGCGGCTTCGCATGATCTGCCTCACTGTAATGTTGCCAAATTTGATGATGCCTTTCAGCATGTTCTTCTCTTCCTCCGTTGCATCTTTTGAAGTAGTGAGGTCGATGGCTTCATCCAGTTCTTCCAAACTGTAGGTAGACGACTTCCCACCGCCGAGGGATTTCTCAATGCGGTCACTGTAGCTTACGAGCCATGCGCTTATGCCCCGGAACAGGTAGTGGACCGCAGAGACTAAGAAAGCAGTATAGTAAGCAAAGCGAAGGTTATTCTGGGCTGCCCAAACCTTAGGCACCACTTCTGACATCAATACCAGAACGGCACTGATGGAAAGGATCTTGACCAGAAGGCCAATGAAAAAGCTGGCGTCCAGATCAGTCAGTTCATCAAAAAGAAAATTAGCGATAATGATCACTGCAATATTCGCCAGTGTATTCACAACAGACAGTGTAGCCAGCAGTGTTTTGGGTTCATCCAGCAATGCGAGGATCCTGCGGGAAGAAGGATGTTGCTTGGTTTTAAGAACATTGAGGTCTTTGTACGATAATGAAAAATATGCTACCTCTGCGCCAGACACGATGAAGGATAACACCAGCATGGCCATCAAAACCACCACGAGCAAAGTGACGGTAGATTGAGGTGGCACATTCAAGAGAACAGGTTTCAGGAATGGAAGGATCAGGCCAGAAATGGTATCGTGCAAAACTTGAGTTTTGGTTTACAAAAGCAAAAATAGCGATTGCTGCTTTAGAATGGCATATCTCCCGGGTGGTCCGTCATGGGTGGAATTTCATCCATCCCGCTGTCTGATCCGCCGCCGCCGTCCATCCGCTTATCTAACATGATCAGGTTGTCGCCAACCACTTCCGTGGCAAATTTCCTGTTGCCCTCTTTATCTTCCCAACTTCTTGTGCGCAACCTGCCTTCAACATAAATCAGACTACCCTTGTGTAAATATTTATGGGCCAGTTCTGCCAGTCCGCGCCACAACACCACAGTATGCCATTCCGTTTGGCTAATGAGCTTACCGGTCCTGTCCTTATACGTCTCAGTGGTTGCCAATGGGAATTTTGCCACGCCAATATTTCCTTCGAGATACTGAACATCCGGATCTTTACCCAGATTTCCTATCAGCATCACCCTGTTTACGCCTCTCATATGACTCTGTTTTTACCTTAACTATAAATCCTGCCTAAGCCTTACCTAAATTACAATTTTTCGTGCATAAACGAAACGATGAACTTAGGGAAGGCGAGCTTACGTACCGCTGAAAGATCAACGGCGGTCAGGTGTTCCAGGCCTTTAGCGGGCGAGGCAAGCCTTATATGTATAAATTTACCGATGATCTCCTGGTGGGTGAGTTGTTGTTTCATATTCATCGATTCATGGACCAGGGTTGATCCTTTCCCGGCAATTTGCTTCACTTCATTTGATGCCAGGATCGCTTCTGTAGTAAGCAATTGATCTGCTTCTAGCAGGAAAAACTCAAATAAACCCTGCCAGATGTCTTTGTCTGTTCTTTTCCGGACATACACATTCCGTTGGAACTCAAAGATGATGTAATGAAAAAACCGCTGGGTACGCACCAGTTTTTTCGACTTGAAGGGGAGCTGTTCCACTCTATTGTTTTTCAGGGCAACGCAAGTTCGTTTAAAAGGGCAGGTAGCGCATAAGGGTTGTCGAGGCTTACACACGGTTGCACCAAAATCCATGATGGCCTGGTTATAAGCTGCAGGCTGTTTCTGATCTATTAGATCCTGCGCCAGTATGCTCATGCGTTTTCTTGTTTCCGGAAGATCTACAGCCTCTTCTATCCCAAAGTAGCGGCTCAGCACCCTGATCACATTGCCATCCACCACGGCAAAGGGAAGGTCAAATGCAAAGGATGCGATGGCAGCGGCGGTATAGGGACCGATGCCATTTAGGGCAAGGATGGAGGGGTAGGTTGAAGGAAAGGCACCTTTCAGTTCATAAGTAATATATCGAGCTGTTTTAAGCAGGTTCCGGCAGCGGGAATAGTAACCCAGACCTTCCCAAAGTTTGAAGACCTCATCATCAGGGGCCAGTGCCAGTTCATGGATGGTGGGATATGTTTCGATGAATCGCTCATAATACGCCAATCCCTGCTCTACGCGGGTCTGCTGAAGGATGACCTCGCTGAGCCATACGCGGTAGGGGTCTTTCACCCCTTTCCAAGGCATTTTCCGTTGGTTCACGGAATGGTGCCATTCCAACAAAAGGGCGGCAAATGCCCGCCCACTAGCCTTTTTCAAGCCCATACACCCATGAAAATTACACATGTATTGGTTACAAATACAATTTTTGTGAAAATGATGCGTTTCTTTACAATGCCACACGGGTCACTTAATGAATTGAATTCGTTAATTTTAGACCCTGTACGTGCCAACAAAATCCTGGTATCCTGTACAGTGGGGCGTTAAAATTTTTAATATCCCATTTTAAAAAACTCAGAAAATGAGAAAAGCCGATCTGATCAACAACATTTCCGAGAAAACCGGAATTCCTAAGGTGGATGTCCTTGTAGCCCTTGAGACGATGTTCAAGGAAGTAAAGGAATCTCTTGCAAAAGGAGAAAATATCTACATCAGGGGTTTTGGCTCCTTCATCACCAAGAAGAGGGCTGCCAAAATTGGCCGTAACATCAAGAAAAACACGGCTGTACACATCCCAGCCCATTTTATTCCTGCCTTCAAACCCGCCAAGGAGTTTGTACAGGAAGTAAAGAAATTGCAGCTTGACACCGCCATTAAAGATGATGGTGCGGAAGAAATGGTTTAACTGCGTTAATTTCGCAGCTAAATCAAATCGATGAAGCAGCAATGGCTTGTTGCGATTGGCAGTATTATCCTGTTATTCGGACTATATTTTTTTGGAAGAACGAAGCCGAATCCTAAAGGGGTTACCCAAACCACTTCGGATACGGCTTCTTCCATTTCCGGCCCTGCCCAAATGTTGGAACAGGCGAA
>REAQ01000020.1 GCA_004294195.1 Sphingobacteriales bacterium
TGACCAGCCCTATGCGGTCTGTGGGCCTGTATTTCACAAACTCCGCAGCAACCTGCTTGGCTGCTTCCAAACGATTGGGTGAAAAATCCTGTGCAAGCATACTACCACTCACATCAATACAAAGGACTACATCAATACCATCCCCTTCTGTTTTCTTTTCTTCATAACTAGTCTGTGGACGAGCCATTGCAATGATCAATGCGGCAATTGCAAACAAACGAAGCGTGATGCCAACATGCCTGAGCGTGCGCTTCCAGGAAGCGGTGTTATGAAAGCTTTTTAACGATGATACCCGAAGGGATGCCAACTGCCGATTCTGCCTGCTGATGTACCAACCCGCAAGCAACGGAATCAGCAGCAACAGAAACAGCAGTTGCGGATTAGCGAACTCAATATCTTTAAAGTAATCCCTGATCACCCTTACGCTTTTTTCTTGTTCAACTGGTCAATGCTATCTTTCATAACAATAAAACTTTCTCTGGCTTCATCTTTTGAAGAACCATACTTTGCAAACTTAACCGCATCACTGATGCGCAACACTTCGGCCAGCTTGCTGAAGGAATTACCTTCCAGCTCACCTTTCATCGAGATCAACACATCATCGGTAGTGCTCTGCATGAGGCTTTTAGCGCTCACAACGGATCCAAACTCACGGAAAATATCATATAGCCCGGAATAGAATTTTTTCATCTCCCCCTTCTCCACCAACTGTTCTTTCTGCAGTGCTTCCAGGGCTTTAATGGCATCATCGTAAGCTGTTCCTTTTGAAACAGGCTTAAACCCAACGGGCTTCTTTTTCCGATTTCGCCACCAGAAATAAACCAGCAACAGCAACAACATAGTCCCAAAGGCATACAAAAGGATCGATTTCCATTCAGGTCCCGGAGGAGGCACTTCAATGATCTCTTTCACATCATTGTATTCCGCTCCATCCAGTTTGATGGATTGAACATTGATGTCTGCAGAAGCACTCGTAATCTCTTTTCCATCAACCTTAACACCCATCTGTGGGATGACCCAATGACCGGAATCAAATCCCGTCATCACCAGAGCCTGGGAATAAATGATCTTGTTGCCTTCACGTACACTGTCAACCGTTCCGCGGGAGACCACTTCCAGGTGATTGAGGCTGTCCGGAACCAAAGGCCAACCGGAAACAACTTTTCCCGGCGATGAAGTAAGTTTAATGGTGAGGGTAAACTGTTCACCCAGTAGAATATCTTTTCTGTCCGTTGACAGGGTCAGGTACTGTGCCTTTCCCACAAGTATTCCAGCCAGTAAACATACCAGCAACAAGCTCAATCTGTATCCCCAGGTTCGTGGACGTAGTACACTCATATCATTTGCGCTGCTTGAAGAATTTCTGGAGGATTTTTACATAATCCTCATCCGTCCGCACATAAAGCAATGCGGCACCTGCCTTCTTAAAATGATTCCGGCAGGCTTCTTCATTCTGGTTGAATTGGGTTGCGTAATTGTATTGCACCGTTGCATCACTGGTATCCAGCCACTCCACAAATCCGGTCTCTGCATCCTGCACCTGCACCAGTCCGATTCCTGGCAGTTGCATATCCATTTTGTCGTACACCTTCAGGCCAATCACATCATGGCGGTTTCCCGCTACGCGCAGGGCATCGTCATATTTATCTGTCATGAAATCACTCAGGATAAATGCAATGCTTTTCTGCTTGACGGAATTGTTGAAGAATCGGACTGCTGCATTAAGATCTGTTCCTTTTCGTTTGGGTTCCATCGTCAATAATTCCCGGACAATATACAGCACATGATCCCTGCCTTTCTTTGGCGGAATATAGAACTCTACTTTGTCGCTGAAAAAGATCACGCCCACTTTATCATTGTTGTTGATGGCCGCAAACGCAAGCACAGCGCAGACTTCCGTGATCAGGTCTTTCTTGCGCTGGTGCACAGTACCAAACAAAGAACTGGCACTCACATCCACGAGCAACATCATCGTCAATTCCCGTTCCTCTTCAAACATCTTGCTGTAAGGATGACCGAATCTTGCGGATACATTCCAGTCGATAAACCGAATATCATCACCCGCTGCATATTCCCTTACCTCTTTAAAGCTCATACCCCGTCCCTTGAAAGCACTATGGTACTCTCCGGTGAACAGGTGTGAAGTAAGCTTTTTACTTTTGATCTCTAGCTCCCTGACTTTCTTCAATATGTCTGCAGTGGTCAGCATTATGGCACCTGTACGGTTCTTAAAATTTCTTCTACCACATGTTCTGATGTCACATTCTCCGCTTCGGCTTCGTATGTGAGTCCGATGCGGTGGCGCATGACATCCTTGGCAATGCTTTTCACATCATCAGGAATTACGTAACCACGTTTTTTGGTGAATGCAAACGCTTTCGCCGCCAGGGCCAGATTGATGCTCGCCCGGGGTGAACCGCCATAAGAGATCAGCGGCTTCAGTTTCTCCAGTTTGAACTTCTCCGGTTGGCGTGAGGCAAAAACGATATCGAGAATATATCCTTCAATCTTTTCATCCATGTAGATACCCCGCACCAAACTGCGTGCCTGCTGGATCTCCTGGATCGATGCTACCTGATTGATCGGGGTGCTTGTGGCACCCAGCATATTCTGCCGGATGATCAACTGCTCTTCACTCCTGGAAGGATAATCGATCAAAACTTTCAGCATAAACCGATCCACCTGCGCCTCTGGCAGCGGGTAGGTTCCTTCCTGGTCAATCGGGTTCTGTGTAGCCAGCACGAGGAAGGGTTCATCCAACTTGAACGTAGTATCGCCAATGGTCACCTGTTTTTCCTGCATGGCTTCCAGCAACGCACTTTGCACCTTTGCCGGCGCGCGATTGATCTCATCCGCCAACACGAAGTTGGCAAAGATGGGTCCCTTACGCACCACAAACTGACCGCTTTGCTGGTTATAGATCATCGTTCCAATCACGTCCGCAGGCAAAAGATCCGGCGTGAACTGGATCCTGCTGAAGTGGGCATGGATGGTTTGCGACAGCGATTTAATGGATAGGGTTTTGGCCAGGCCCGGAACGCCCTCCAATAGCACGTGCCCATTGCTGAGCAGCCCTACCAGCAATCTGCTGACCATATAATTCTGGCCTACGATCACTCTGGAAATCTCGGACTCTATCCTTTCTACAAATCCTGCTGCCTGCTGAATGCGCTCATTGAGGAGCTTAATGTCTTCCGCGTTTGTTATCATGGTTTCAAAAAGTCAATATTAAGTCTAAACCCTTGTCCCTAAACCCTACTCCCTAATAGCCAAGATACTTGGCAACAATCGGCACCCTCCTTCCCACACCAAACGCTTTAGTGCTAACCCTTATGATCGGACAGAACTGGTTGCGTTTGTATTCATTGGTATTTACAAGCTTGAGTACACGCTTTACAAGTGGCTCTTCAATCCCCATCGCAATAATCTCCCCCGGCCCTTTCCGGCGCTCTATATACTGATACAATACTTTGTCTAACAAGCTGTAATCAGGCAAACTATCACTGTCCTTCTGGTTGGGCCTGAGTTCCGCACTGGGGGGTTTTTCGATGATATTCACTGGGATCAGTTCCCGCTCTTTATTGATATACCTGGCCAGCGCAAACACCTGCATCTTGTACACATCGCCCAACACACTCAAACCACCGGCCATATCCCCATAAAGTGTGCCATATCCTGTTGCAAGCTCGCTCTTATTGGAGGTATTTAGTAAAATATAGCCAAACTTATTCGAAATGGCCATCAGCAGGTTACCCCGGGTTCTGCTCTGAATGTTTTCTTCGGCTACGCTAAAGGGTAAGTCTTTAAAGATGGGTTGAAGCGATGACAGGAAAGCGTCATACACGGGTTTGATGGGTATGATCTCATAAGGGTTGCCGAGGTTGCGGCTCAATTGCTCTGCATCGCTGACGGAATGGCCCGTTGAATATTGCGAAGGCATCAAAACTGCTAATACATTGTCCTTACCCAACGCCTCGCAGGCCAGCGCCAGGGCCACTGCACTGTCAATTCCACCACTACTTCCCAGGATCGCCTTGGTAAATCCCATCTTCCGGAAGTAATCGCCAATGCCCATGACCAGTGCCTTGTGGATCTGCGCGATATTCTCTTCCTTGGTCAAGTAGTTGATCACCTGCTCAGGATCGTCAATCTTGCTCACGCGCATTTCTTTATCAAAAAGATCCTGCTGGAGTGACGCTGTAACGTCCAGTGAGGATCTCGCTGTGTTGAGGTCCAACTCAGCCAAATATTCATCCTCCTCAAAATATTTCATCTCTTTCAAAAGCCTGCCCGTTGCATCATACACCAGGCTGCCGCCATCAAAAACAATCTCTGTCTGCGAACCTACCCCGTTGCAGTACACCATCGGCAAACCATATTTCACCACATTCTGGTGCACCACTTCCCTGCGATCCGCATCATGATCATAATCAAACGGCGAAGCAGAGATATTCACCATCAGATGCGGATCTTGCTGAATCAGTTCATCCATTGGACAAATCCTGTACAAAGGATTGTCGCCAAGGTTCCAGATATCTTCACAGATGGTAAGTGCAATGCGCGTACCCTTGAACGGGATACAGTCCCACTGAAAAGCGGGCTCAAAATATCGATACTCATCAAATACATCGTAAGTAGGCAGCAGCGTTTTGTGTACAACTGCTTTCACCTCTTGTTCATACAAGAACCAGGCTGCATTGAAAAGGTCTTTCCCCTCCCGCTTAGGATTTCTGGCTGGCGAACCAATAATTACACCGATGCTGTCTGCATGCTTTCGGATCTCTTCAACGGCCGCGTGACATTTTTCAATGAAGTCTTCAAACTCGAGGAAATCCCTGGGCGGATACCCGCAGACGCAGAGCTCTGAAAAAACCACCAGGTCTGCACCCACTGCTTTTGCCTTCCCAATGGCTGCAACGATCTTTCGGGTGTTCTCTTCAAAGTTGCCGATATGGTAATTTTGCTGAGAGAGGAAAATCTTCATATAACGAAGTTCACAAATTGTTTCATAAAATCATTATCCTTGTGCACCTTATCCTTCACATGAGATCAACAATCATTTTACTGCTGTTCATCGCCACTTTCGCCGCTTGTTCCAACCCGGATAAAAAACCAGACGTCTCCGGCATCAAGATCAATCTGGCTACCCAACGTTTTGAACAGGATCTGTTTGCACTGGACACCAATAACATGGCGGCTTCCATGCAAAAACTGGCAGCACAATATCCCGGTTTTTTCCAAGACTTCATGGGCAATATCCTTGGCATCCCGGCAGGTGATCCACAAGCGGTACTGATAGTTAAAAAATTCATAACGGATTTCAGGCCCGTAAAGGAAGCATCTGATGCGAAGTACAAAGACTTTTCTGCGTATACCGAAGAAGTCACGCAGATGTTGAAGTACACCCACCACTATTTTCCAAAATACCCGCTTCCGGAGAGGCTGATCACTTTTGTTGGGCCGATGGATGCTTTTTACGAAAGCACACTCGGCTGGTCAGGTGATGTGATCACGAGTTCAGGCCTGGGCATCGGCCTGCAGATGCATCTTGGTGGCAACTCACCGCTGTACGCTGAAGAAGGCGGCCAGGGCTACCCCCAGTATATTTCCAGGCGCTTTGAGCCGGCATATATTGCCGTGAACAGCGCGCGGAATATCATTGATGATATGTTCCCTGACCAACCGAAAAATAAGACCCTTGTGGAACAGATGGTAGACAAAGGCAAAAGAATGTATGTATTGGATAAACTTCTGCCTGATGTTGCAGACACCCTTAAAATTGGATACACCGCCAACCAGCTCGCAGGATCTTACAACAGCGAGGCTGTGATCTGGAATATGTTTACGGAGAATAATTTTCTCTACGAATCAGATTATCAAAAGATCAAGTCGTTTGTGGGCGAAGGGCCCAAAACGCCCGAACTGGGCGATGAATCTCCGGGATATATTGCGTTGTTTACCGGATGGCAGATTGTTAAAAAATATATGGCCGATCATCCGGATACTACATTGGAGCAGTTGATGCAGATGGATAATCGGAAAGTGTTTGAGTTGTCTAAATACAAACCGAAGTAATTCTAACAATTGGCAATTTGCAATTGGCAATTAACAATTAGCACTGGTTGTTGGAAGTTAGTGACGCTCACCAAAATCTACCTTCCAAAAACCAGTGCCAATTGTCAATTGTTAATTGCTAATTGTTAATTGCCAGTTGATTTTTCCCAAGTTGATCCATGATCTTAAAGTGCGAATACACAGCCGCGCCCATGGTTGGAAAGTAATTATATCTGAGCTTAAACTGCTCACAGGTATCTTTCACAATTTTACTGATTGCAGGATAGTGAATATGGCTCACCCTCGGGAAAAGATGGTGTTCAATCTGGAAATTCAATCCTCCCAGGCACCAGGTCACTATCTTACTCCCAGCCGCGAAATTGGCAGTGGTCTTGATCTGGTGAATAGCCCACTCGTTCTCAATTTTAACCGGCTCCACACCGGCAACAGAGAACTCAGCATGTTCCACCACATGCGCCAGCTGGAAGACGATGGCAATGGTAAGACCGAGTACAAAATGCATTACAGCAAATCCGATCAGCCACGGCTTCCATCCCAGCACAATGATCGGAATCACCACATACAACACTACATACGCAGCCTTGGTGAACCAGAAGATCACATGCTCCTTCACATCCATCGGCTTCAATTCCGTGGTGTAAACTTTCTTCGAAAAATATTTAATAAAGTCTGAGATCCACATAAATAAAGAAGTGAATCCGTACAACATGAACATGTAGTATCCCTGGTAACGATGCATGGGCTTCCAGGGTTGCGTAGGCGCTTCGCGCATGAAGGGCATATTGTTGATATCATCGTCCACCCCGTCAATATTGGTATAGGTATGGTGGACGATGTTATGCTTCAGCTTCCACAGAAACGCGTTGCCGCCAATGAAATTGAGGGTAAGCCCAAAAACTTCGTTGACCCATTTGCGTGAAGAAAAACTACCATGGTTGGCGTCATGCATCACATTGAACCCGATGAATGCCATGCAAAGGCCGAAACCGGCACTCAGCAAGATTGCGGAGATTATTCTTCTCGAAATACTCGTCAACAGCCGTCTTTAATGTGCTGAAAAATACACGGTTGCTGTTGTTAAAACTTACTTTGTAGGCCATAGAACAACTAAAAATTCAAATAGTAAAAAGTCGAAATCCTTGATGCCGTAAAGGTACGATTTTAAGAATAAACCCCGTGTTAACGTTTAACGACTAGTTTTAATTCATCTTAAACGGCACCACCATGTCAAAACTGGGAATATTGACGTCAAACTGCTTCTTATTGGCTATATCTTCCATCAGGTAAGTGCCATACATCTTACCCATTTCCGTTTTGAGGTTACAGCCACTGATATATTGATACTGTTCACCCGCATTGATCTGGGGTTGAACGCCCACTACCCCCTCGCCTTCCACCTCCCGGGTGTTGGCATTGCTGTCAAAGATATGCCAATGGCGGCGCAGCAGTTTGACGGGGAAGGCATTGTTGTTTTCGATGGTGATCCTGTAGGCAAACATATACTCACTGTTCAGCGGGTTGCTATAATCCGGCTGATAGAAACTTTCCACACTGACTTTTACGCCCTCTGTCACCTTG
The DNA here is from genome assembly GCA_004294195.1 of Sphingobacteriales bacterium. Classification (GTDB taxonomy): domain Bacteria; phylum Bacteroidota; class Bacteroidia; order Chitinophagales; family Chitinophagaceae; genus Pollutibacter. Next base: position 7,654 of record REAQ01000020.1, read on the forward strand.
GAAACCATGGACCACTTGTTTTAACTAAATATAGAAAAATAACACCAAGTTGTAAGATTTGTTGCAGTTCTTCGTGTTCCAAAGCACTTAACAAAGTATTTTTGCACCGCCACATCTTAAACAAAATTGTATGAAAATTGCTGTAGCCAAAGGCGATGGAATTGGACCGGAAATTATGGAAGCCGTTTTAGGCATCTTTAAAGCCAACCATGTAAACCTTGAATATGAATACGTTGACATGGGGAAATGGGTGTTCGACAAAGGCTTTTCTAATGGAATGACACCAGAAGCACAGCAAACCATTGAAACCCTGGGCATCCTTTTTAAAGGCCCGATGGAAACCCCAAAGGGAAAAGGCGTAAAAAGTGTGAACGTAACTGCCCGCAAAACCTGGAACACTTACGCCAACAAGCGGGTATTCCAGACCCTTCACGGTGTGGACACGGTATTCAGCAAAGCCGGTATCCCAATTGACATCACCGTTGTACGGGAAAATATCGAAGACACTTATGGTGGCATCGAGCATATGCTCACGCATGATGTGGCCCTGAGCCGCAGGTTCATCACACGTCCCGGAAGCTTGCAAGTGATCAAATACGCCTTCGAGATGGCAAGCAAGAAAGGTACCCGCCGCATCACCTGCGGGCACAAGGCCAATATCATGAAGATCACCGATGGTCTGTTCCTGGAATGCTTTTATGAAGTTGCCAAGGATTATCCAGATATTAAGGCCGATGACATCATCGTAGACGACCTCTGTATGAAAATGGTCACTCGTCCGGATCAGTTTGATGTTGTGGTATTGACCAACCTGCAGGGGGATATCGTTTCTGATCTTTGTGCCGGCCTGGTGGGCGGACTTGGCTTTGCGCCATCAGCCAATATTGGTGACCATATCTGCATATTTGAAGCTGTACACGGCACCGCACCAGACATCACTGGAAAAAACATCGCAAACCCTACGGCCCTGCTCCTTAGTGGACTGGCGATGCTCCGCCACCTCGGTTTGATGGAAAACGCAGCGATCATCGAAAATGCATTGCTCTATACCCTGGAACAAGGATACAGAACCGGCGATTTTGGTGATAAATCCAAGCCGGCGCTCAATACCACAGCATTTGCACATGCCATCATCAACAATTTCGGCAAAACACCTGAACACGGTGCTAAACCGATGCTTGAAAACAAACCCATTACTCCTACCGTGTTCAAACTGGAAAAGAATCCATTGATTATGAGCAAGGAGATGGAAGAAGAAACCATTGTTGGGGTAGACCTTTTCGTTGAAAGTGCGGAACAACCCACTGAAGTGGCCGATAAATGCCTGAAACATACCCTTGACCTGTTCAAGCTGGTTACCATCAGCAACAGAGGAACCCAGGTGTGGCCGAAAGGATCCATCTTTACCAACCTCGTCAATCAGTATCGGTGCCGTTTTGAAAGTATAAACGATGCGCCGCTGACCCAAAGAGACATTATTGAATTATGTACGCGGGTATCTGCAGACTTCAAAATCTGTTCCACTGAATTACTGAATATGTGGGGCGATAAAAAAGCGTATTCGCTTGCCCAAGGACAATAGGGTTAACAATTGACAATTAGCAATTAACAATTGGCGCTGGTAGTTAGAGACTAATCTTTGGTATCCAAAAACTAGTGCCAATTGTTAATTATCAATTGCCAATTGTCAATTGCTAGAAAATTTTGTATTTCAACTTAGAAAGGAACTGCCGTACCTTCTCCCGCTGGTCTCCCTGGATAATAATCTCACCATCTTTCACAGACCCGCCAGTCCCGCAAAATTGCTTTGCCTTTTTACCGAGTTCTTCCAGGTCTTCAGCCTTTCCTACAAAACCCGTGACAAGTGTCACTGCCTTACCGGCACGTTGCTTTTTATCCAGCATGATCCGGAGTTTTTGTTTCTCCGGAGGCAGGGTCTCCTGCTCTTCGTGCGCTTCACGTTCAAACTGAAAAGAAGGATCTGTACTAAACACGAATCCGCTTTTGTCTGCTTTATTCTTCTTACTCATAATTGCCGCATTACCGCATTTTCAAATTGCCACATTAGATATAAGCTTTCAGGCTCAGGTCCAGGCTTCTCGCCTGGTGAATCAGTGCCCCTACGGATACAAAGTCAACCCCTGTTGCCGCATAGGCCTCAAGGTTCTCCAGGTTGATCCCACCACTGGCTTCGGTTTCAAACTGCCCATTGATCAGCTGTAAGGCTTCATTGATTTTTTCCGGTGTGAAGTTATCCAGCATGATCCGAAAAACCTTGCCCTTCCCCATCTGCACAACCGTTGCCACATCGTCCAAAGATCTGGTCTCTACTTCTATCTTTAACCCGGGTTTTACTTTTTGCACATACTCGTGGGCAAGGTTGATAGCCTTCGCCAGACCGCCGCAATAATCAATATGGTTGTCTTTAAGCATGATCATATCATACAATGCAAACCGATGATTGATCCCACCACCAATGCGTACGGCTTCTTTCTCCAGTAGTCGGAAATTAGGCGTGGTTTTTCGTGTGTCCAAAACACGGGTATGGTATCCTTTCAGCAGGTCCGTGTATTGGCGCGTCAATGTGGCGATACCACTCATGCGTTGCATGATATTCAGGACGAGTCGTTCTCCTTTCAGAATGGTATGAATAGATGCGGACACTTCAAAAGCAATATCGCCCCTGACCATCACATCACCGTCCTTACGATAGATGTTTAGCACTGATTCCGGCTCCAGCATATGAAAAATTCTCTCCGCTACGGCTACGCCTGCGAGAATACCTTCATCCTTAATTTTTAAAATAGCCTTGCCCCTGGCATCAGGAGCGATGGTACTAAGTGTGGAGTGATCGCCATCGCCAACATCTTCACGGATGGCAGAAGCAACAAGCTGTTCAAGTTCCTGGTCAAATGAATGCATCCTCAAAAATAGCTATTAGCTGGTAGCTATTTGCTATTCAAACCGAAGTTCTTGCACCACTCGCTTATCGCCACGGGTTTTCACCAGTACGGTAGTGCGGAACTCACCCCTTGCAGTACTGAGTTTGCCAACATAGTAATCAGCATTATTGCTGTTGGCTTTATGAAGCATAGTAAAATTGCGGACATTGTGTGTGGAGAAGAAATCACGCAACACCAGTTCAGCCTGGGTTCTGCTATAAGAACAACTTTTCTCCGCTACGGTGATCTCCACCAGGCTATCAAAATGACGGGAAATTTTAACGGCATCACCCTTGCGGATGGCGCCGAAAATCTCATCCACGGTGAGGTCAAATGAGCTAACACCGAGGAAGACGATAGCGAGTAATATGGTTCTTATATACAGAGGCATGCGTTATACTACGACGTATCCTTGCGAAAAATGTGCCAAGTTTTGGCGTAGCTTTACCAGATGAACGGAAAGAAAGTATTGCTGATCATTATGGACGGCTGGGGTCTCGGCCAGGTGCCCTCCAGTGACGCCATTCAACATGCGCAGGTTCCCTTCGTAAAAACACTATGGGAGCATTATCCACATACTACCCTGGTCACTTTTGGTGAAGCAGTAGGTCTTCCGGAAGGCCAGATGGGTAACAGCGAGGTGGGTCATCTGAACATCGGCGCAGGCAGGATCGTATACCAGGAACTGCAAAGAATAAATGTGGCCATCAGGACGGGTGAGCTTGCTGCAAACCCTGTGTTCCGTACCGCCATGGCATATGCAAAAACGAATAAAAAGCCGCTTCATCTGCTCGGACTGGTCAGTGATGGTGGCGTGCACTCCCATATCAACCATATCAAGGCGATCACTTCCCTATGTCAGGCCGAAGGGATCCCGGAAGTCTATATTCATGCTTTTACCGATGGCCGTGATACGGACCCGAAAAGTGGCCTTGCCTATCTGAAAGACCTGCAGGACCACCTCGGAAAAACAACGGGTAGAATCGCCTCCGTCACCGGCAGGTACTACGCCATGGACCGGGATAAGCGCTGGGAAAGAGTGAAACTGGCTTACGACGCCCTCGTTCACGGCATGGGAGAAAAGGTATCGGAAATCCTCCCTGCCATAGAACAATCTTATGCGCAGAACGTCACGGATGAATTCATCAAACCCATCATCCAGACAAGTGCGAACGGGCTACCGCTCGCAACAATCAAGGAAGGTGACGCAGTGATCTGTTTCAATTTCAGGACAGACCGATGCCGGGAGATCACCCAGGTGCTGACACAGGAAGACATGCCGGACCATGGCATGCACACCCTGAAGCTGCACTATACCACGATGACGGAATACGACAAAACCTACAAAGGGGTGAACGTGATCTTTGAAACCGATAACCTCGTGAATACCATTGGGGGAGTCTTGGAAAAAGCCGGCGTAAAACAAATCCGGATCGCCGAAACAGAAAAATATCCGCACGTGACCTTTTTCTTCAATGGTGGCAGGGAAGTTCCTTTTGAAGGAGAATCCAGGATCATGGTGCCTTCCCCTAAAGTGGCCACCTATGACCTCAAGCCTGAAATGAGCGCTGTAGAACTTACGGATGCATTGGTGCCTGAGATTTATAAAGGAGAAGCAGGGTTTATCTGTATCAACTACGCCAATGCGGATATGGTGGGTCATACCGGCGTGTGGGAAGCCGTGATCAAAGCGGTTGAAACCGTAGACGCCTGTGTGAAAAGACTCGTAACCGCCGCACTGCCGCAAGACTATACCATCTTTATCATCGCAGATCATGGTAATGCAGATTATATGATCAATGCCGATGGAACACCCAATACCGCGCATACCATGAATCCAGTTCCGCTTATCGTTGTAAGCAAGGATTGGAAAGGAGAAGTGAAGACCGGGAAACTGGGCGATCTTGCCCCTACCATGCTGAAGGTGATGGGTATCGCAAAGCCCAAAGAGATGACGGGCGATGAACTTCTGTAATGAAAAAGGCAACAGTACATATTACCTGTGCTTTCCTGATGGTGGTAAGTTTGTTGCCTGTAGCATATCCCTGTATTCTCGGCATGCAGAAAATGTTTGCCCGATGGGAAATGAAAGAGAAGCTGGAAACTGATCAGCTCCAGACCATTCGCGTGAAAACATCGGAAGTTACCTGGACCTTTCTTCATAGGGAATGCCGCATTGACGGGAAAATGTTTGACGTCAAACAAATCATTGAAGACGGAGAATACCTGCGCCTTACTGGTTTGTACGATGAAAAAGAAACAGAAATCGAAAACGATATCTCCCGCAATAGTTCAGACCAAAACAAGAAAGCCGTTGCCATCATGGCTACATTTGCACAAGCAGTGACCGCGCATTCCTGTGAAACAATGATGCCGGTATATCTCGCAACAAACACAAATGGCTGGCAACAATTAAAACCTTCGGCACTACCTACATCAATCAAAATCATTCTCACGCCCCCACCGGAATCCTGAGCAGTGTTTCGCATTTACTTTATTGATCACTGCTTAAAATATTATCATGAAGGAAAGGATCATGGTCCTTTGCGCATGCATGAGCATGTACTATGCATCAGGGCAGGAAAAGGACCAGCCAGATTCCGTAAAGAATCTTGAAAACGTTATCATCTCATTCAATAAATGGGAACAAAAAGCCAATGAGGTTCCCAATAAGATCGTCAAACTTAGTATGCGGGAGTCCCGGCTCCGAAACCCGCAAACCACAGCTGACCTGCTGGCATTTAGCGGCGCCGTGTTCGTGCAAAAAAGCCAACTCGGCGGCGGCAGTCCCATGATCAGGGGCTTTGCTACCAATCGTGTATTGATTATAGCCGATGGGGTACGCATGAATAACGCAATCTACAGAAGCGGGAACATTCAAAATGTCATCAGCATTGATCCGCTTGCACTAGAAGATGCTGAAGTGATCTTTGGCCCCGGCTCTACCATCTACGGCAGCGATGCCATCGGCGGTGTAATGGATTTTCATAGCATTAAGCCCCGGTATTCGCAGGATGGAAAAATGTTTTCCAAAGGCTCCGCTGTTGTACGGTATGCAACCGCCAATAAAGAAAAAACAGGTCATGCAGATCTCAACCTCGGTTGGAAACGATGGTCTGTCCTCGGCTCCGTCAGCTTCAGCGAGTTTGGTGACCTGCGCATGGGAACCAAAGGAGGACAAGACAGCTACCTCCGTCCGGAGTATGTGGAAAGGATCAACAACGTGGACAGCATTGTAAAAAATACGGACCCAAGGCTTCAGCGATTTTCAGGATATAACCAATGGAACGTCCTGGGCAAACTGGGCTACAAACTCAATGACAAAACAGAACTCCTGTACGCATTCACGTATGCCAACACAGGTGATGCGCCTCGGTACGACAGGCTGATCCAGTATCGCCAGGGTAAGCTTCGCTTTGCCGAATGGTACTATGGACCGATGATATGGAGAATGCATCAGCTTTCACTGACATCCATCGCCCCAACAAAAATGTACGATGAGCAAAGGCTGATCATCGGTTACCAGGATTATGAAGAAAGCCGGTTCGACAGGACCCGAGGTAATAACAACAGGAATCAACAAACAGAGATGGTGGCGGTGTACACACTGAACTGGGATGCAAACAAAAAACTGGGAAAAGGTGAGTTGTTTTACGGCATTGAAGGAGTGATGAACAGGGTTAACTCCTTCGGCACTATTACCAACATTGTTACAGGAATATCTAACCCTTCGGTGAGTAGATATCCGGACGGAAGTTCAACCAATTCCGTTGGTTTATATGGAAGCTACAAAAGAAACATCAGTGAAAAGCTCACGCTACAAACAGGTTTACGATTCAGTTATAATACAGTGAAGGCGGAGTTTGATACTACTTTCATTAAGTTCCCGTACAAGTCTGTAAAATTTAAAGATGGAGCGCCAACCGGAAACCTTGGACTGGTGTTCAGGCCAGCACCCACATGGCAGATCAATGGCAATATCTCTACCGGATTCCGTATGCCCAACATTGATGACATTGGAAAACTATTCGAGAGCACGCCAGGCATCCTGTCTGTACCCAACCCAGATTTACAAGCAGAGTATGCCTGGAATTTTGAATTGGGTGTGGCCAAAAGATTGAATAGAAAGATGAACATAGAACTCACCGGTTTCTATACCATCCTCAACAATGCAATCGTAAGAAGACCATTCACTTTCAATGGGCAAGACAGTGTAACCATCGGCGGCAACAAGCTGGCCGTTGAAGCTTTGCAAAATGTTGCGAAGGCAACGGTATGGGGCGTTCAACTTGCTTCAGAAATCTACTTCACCCCCAATCTGATCTGGCAGTTGAATGCAAACTGGATACAGGGTAAGGAAACGAATGATACCAAAAATGAGTTGGTTCCGCTTCGGCATGCGCCGCCATTTTATGGCAATACCAACCTGAGATATGCTTGGGGTAAGCTAACTGCAGAAGTCTCTGCTTTTTACAATGGAGAGATCAGCAATGAAGACCTTGCACCATCGGAGAAAGCAAAAACAGACATCTATGCAAAGGATGCTAACGGTAATCCTTACTCGCCAAGTTGGTATACCTTGAATATGAAGTTGTCCTATGCATTTCACAAAAATCTTACTTTGAATGCAGGATGGGAGAACCTTACCAATCAACGATACAGACCCTACTCTTCAGGTATTGTGGCATCCGGTTCAAACATTATTTTATCACTAAGAGCAGCATTCTGATGAA
>REAQ01000021.1 GCA_004294195.1 Sphingobacteriales bacterium
TTTCTGGATAAAAACACGGCCGATTTCATTCAGCAAGCCACTAACATTTTTTTGGTTACCGGCTTTTTCTGTTGTGGCTACAGCAAACCGAAGCAGGATCAATGCAGAATCCAATTGGTTGTTTTTAATGTACATCCTTCCAATGGCCGCGGCAAGTTTTCCAAGTGCATCAAGATCCCCATTGGCATTGGCCAATTTCACGCCTTCTTTATAGTGGAATACCTGCTGATCAATATTGTTGGTGGCTCCCAAAAGGTTCCCCAGTTCCAGATGCAATTGAGTGGTGATCACAGCAGGGTTGCTGGCTTCCCTTCCAACCTTCCATGCACCGTCTTTATTTTTGGGATTGCTGGCATAGTCAAATCCTTCCCGAAGTGCTTCGAGCCCCTGCCCAAAAGCATTTAACTTTCTCAGCGAACCGCCGATCCCATTTAACGCATAAGCCGCAGAGAGCGGTTTATTGTTTTTCATGGCCAGGGATTGGGCCAGTTTGAGGAAGTATAACGAAGAATCCGTCCTTACATCGGTATAGTAATAACCCAATGAAGCAAGGGTGTAAAAGCGGGAAGAATCGTTTTCCGTCTCCAGCAGCGCCAGCCGCATACTGTCGGCCGGACTGATCTGAGCGCGCCCAGCCCAGCAGAGTAAACATAGCAATCCTGTCAGCAGACCATTTTTCATCGGCGGTAAATTACAAAAACATGCGGGATTGTGCTCGCCGGTCATGTATTCCGTTGCCACACTGCCGCACTACCGCATTGCCACATTATATCCTTATCTTTGCAAAATGTCAACATTTGAATCCCTGGGTTTGGCGGAAGGCCTGCTAAAATCCATTGCAGACCTCGGTTTTACAGACCCCACACCCATTCAGGAGAAGTCAATTCCCGTTCTTCTCCAGGGTACCAAAGATTTTGTTGGTCTCGCGCAGACCGGAACCGGTAAAACAGCAGCGTTTGGTCTTCCTTTGCTGCAACTTGTAGATAAAAACGAAAAGCACCCGCAGGCCCTCGTGGTTTGTCCAACCCGGGAACTTTGCATGCAGATCACCAATGACCTGATGAACTTCAAAAAGAAGTTCGCGGCTGTACTCGTTACTGCGGTGTACGGCGGAGCCTCTATCACTGCGCAGATCCGCGACCTGAAGAGAGGTACGCAAATCGTGGTGGCTACGCCTGGCCGTTTGATCGACCTGATTGAGCGCAAGGCGATCCAGCTAGACAAGATCCAATATATTGTACTGGATGAGGCCGATGAGATGTTGAACATGGGCTTCCGTGATGATATCGAATTCATCCTTCAGAATACACCGGCCCGCGAAAGTACCTGGTTGTTTTCTGCCACTATGCCACAGGAAGTGAAGCAGGTGAGCAAGCGCTACATGAAGGATCCTTTTGAGCTCACCATTGGTAAAGTGAATGCCACCAATGTCAACATCGATCATCAGTATTACCAGACCACACATAACTATCGCTACGAAACCCTGAAGCGCATCATTGATTTCAATCCGGGTATTTACGGGATCGTATTTACGCGCACCAAGGCAGATGCCCAGGAAATCACAGAAGCGCTTATCCGTGAGGGTTATGATATTGAAGCGTTGCATGGCGACCTTACGCAGCAGCAGCGGGATAAAGTGATGTCCAGGTTTCGCGAGAAAAGTATTCAATTGCTCATCGCAACGGATGTGGCTGCGCGTGGTATTGATGTGCAGGGGATCACACACGTTATTAATTATGAACTGCCGGATGATCCGGAAGTATATACGCACCGTAGTGGACGTACCGGCCGTGCGGGCAGAAGTGGTATTTGCCTTTCCATCATCACCCCACGGGAGGTTTACAGGATCAGGCAGATCGAGAAAATGGTGAACAATCGTTTTCATAAACTCGATATTCCTTCTGGAACCGATGTATGTCGCAAGCAGTTTTTCCATTTCATTGATAAAATGTTGCAGGCCGATATCAGCCATGGCGAGTATGAAGCGTACCTGCCCGTGCTGAAGGAGAAGTTTGCGCATATTGATAAAGAAGAAATCATGCAGCGCGTTGCCGCGTTGGAGTTTGATCGGTTCCTGCAGTATTATGCCAATGCCGTAGACCTGAATAAACAGGTCGCAGAAAGAAGCAGGACGCAGGTTTCAGAAAGAGGCGGTAGGACAGAGGGCAGAGGGCAGAGGTCAGAGGGCCGAAGCAGCAGCCAGGCAAGTATCGGCAATGCCAAAAAACTGTTTGTGAACCTTGGTACCAAGGACGGTTTTTATAAAGCGAGTTTCCTGCAGTTTATTCTGGATATGAGCGATCTGAAGAAAGATGTGCTCGGCAAGATCGATATGAAGGAAATGAATTCCTGGATTGAAATTGAACCTTCCGCTGCAAATAAGATGATCAAAGCCATTGACGGCAAGAAGTTCAAGGGTAGGAAGATCAGGATGAATGAAGCTAATTAAGAGATTGAGATATTAAGAGATTGAGATATTAAGAGATTGAGAGATTGGGTTTTCCTTAATCTCTTAATCTCTCAATCTCTCAATCTCTCAATCTCTACTTTCTTTTAAGGATAAAAGCGCAGATCAACGAAATCAACACCCCCACCGGCAGAATCTCTGCATAGGTCAGAGGAATTCTGTATAACGGATCTTTATAACTCTTCACCATTTCATCCATTTCTGAGGTAGCCTGTTGAATGCTGGCAGCACTTGCGCCTGAAGTTTTCATGGATTCAAGACTCGCCTTGGCATATCCTTGCATAAAGTCAGGAAAAACATACTTGTACTCGATCTCCCAGGTCAGTACATAAAACGTGGAAGCAATCAGGGTGATCCCCAGGCCAATCAACAATGCTTTTCCGAAACTGATCTTTCCGTTCATGAACTGATTCCGAAACTGGCGGATGGCCACATAGATCATGGAAAATGCCATGATCATGGTTGCGTACCCATAGATCATCCCAAGGGTGAGGTCGTGGTCCTTGTTGATCAATATGCCGAGCAACATCAACGCGCTCACCATGATACCGGCAATGAGTCCATACGTAAGAATGATCTTTTTCATGTGTGTTGTTTTGCAGGCAAGATAGCGGGTGGAAGGGCAGATGCCTTCATACTTTAGTATGAAATACTACTCATTCATACTAAAGTAGGCCTATGTTTCTATGATGCCAAGGGCTTTTCCTTTCTGGATGGCCTGCGTTCTTCTTTTGACATCCAGCTTCTCAAACAAACGGCTTGCGTGAGATTTTACAGTGTGGGTGGAAAGAAATAGTCTTTCGCCAATCTCGGCATTACTCAGTCCCTCGGCCATCCCTTTCAATACTTCTAGTTCCCGCTCAGATAAACCGTTCTGGAATGCTTTTTCAGGATCGATGACTGTCTGAGCAATGGCGGCTTGCCTTTGAATACTTTCCTTCCGGGGTTCATTCAGTTTTCTGGCCAGCCAGATGCCGAGGATCAGGAACAAGAGCGCTAACGCGCCAGAGTAGAGTTCAAGGGAAGGCTTCATTACCAGCCACCGCAGTTCCAGGTTCCGGATCAATACGGTTGCCACACCGAGCACCAGTGCATAACCCAGAATGGCCCAAAAAGGATGTTTGAAAACTGACTTCATCATGTATAGAATGCACCTTAATATAGGAGAAACTTTTGATTCCGGGCAATGGAAAGGGCTGGGCATCGTAGACGAAAAAGCCTCAAATCCTTTTGTGGACTGGTTTTTAGGCTATTCTCCCGGTTTGGGCGTCGTAAATTTTTTGGGGTAAAAATTTGGTTGGATGGATTCGTTTCCTAAATTTGGATTCATGACAAACGCAAGGGCATACCGTTATTTTTATTTTGGATTCTATTTTACCGATAGAGCGGGATTGCTTTTGTCTGATTCGCAGTAAAAACCGAACCAACATAAAGGATCCCGCTGAGAGGCGGGATTTTTTTTTATATGCAAACGAAAACGAACAACAGTAACAGCCCGGCAAGGGTATCGATCCAGGGATTTGAAGGTTCCTTCCACCAGGTGGCGGCACGCCAGTATTTTGGTAAAGACGTGGAAGTGATCCCTTGTGCAAGTTTCCGGGAGGTCGTGAAGATCGCTGCCAACAAAAAAGAGAGTGATGCAGGCGTGATGGCCATCGAGAATTCCATTGCTGGAAGTATCCTTCCCAATTACAACCTGCTGCAGAAATCAAACCTGCGTATCACCGGGGAAGTTTACCTGCAGATCAAACAGAATCTCCTGGTAAATCCGGGTGTGAAACTGGAAGATATCCGTGAAGTGCACTCGCACCATATGGCCCTTCAGCAATGCCTTGGATACCTGGATCAGCATCACTGGAGGTTGGTGGAAACAGAAGACACGGCGCTCTCTGCCAAGCATGTGCACCAAAAGAAATCCAAACACATCGCTGCGATTGCGAGCAAACTGGCCGCAGAGTTGTTTGACCTGGAAATCATCGCACCCAATATCCATACGATGAAGAATAACTACACGCGCTTCCTGATCCTGCACAGGGAAGGAGAGGTAGCGGAATCGGCAGATGCCAACAAGGCATCGGTGAATTTCAATACGGATCATTCGCGAGGCAGCCTGGCAAAAGTTTTGTCGAGGATCGCAAATGGCGGCATCAACCTCAGCAAGCTGCAGAGTTTTCCGATCCCGGGCTCTGATTTCAAATACAGTTTTCACGCTGATATGGAGTTTGAATCGCGCAATCAGTTTCAACGAGTCATCACACAGATCGGTCCTCTTACAGAGAACCTGAAAGTGTATGGGGTGTATAAAAATGGGATGGACAAAAAATAGCATGATGAAGGAGATCAAAACATCTGGCAGGCTGAATGGTATTGGTGAATATTATTTCTCGAAAAAATTACGGGAGATCGATGAACTCAATAAACAAGGTAAACAGATCATCAACCTCGGCATTGGTAGCCCCGATCTTCCCCCGCATCCGGATGTGATTGCGGTGCTGGCAGCAGAAAGTGCAAAGCCCAATGTTCATGCGTATCAGAGTTATAAAGGTTCACCCGTGTTGCGCAAAGCCTTTGCCGACTGGTATGCCACCTGGTATGGGGTGACGCTGGATCCGGATACAGAGATCATGCCTTTGATCGGCAGTAAGGAAGGTATCATGCATATTTGTATGACCTATTTGGAGGAAGGCGATGAGGCGCTGGTGCCCAATCCCGGATACCCTACCTACCAGAGCGCTGTGAAACTCGCCGGTGGCAATGTGCGCAGCTATAACCTGACGGAAGCCAATGGATGGTTTCCAGATTTTGATGCCTTAGAGAAAGAAGATTTGTCGCGCGTGAAACTCATGTGGGTCAACTATCCGCACATGCCCACAGGAACAGCAGCTACGGAAGAAGTGTTTGAACGGCTGGTGGTTTTCGGGAAGAAGCATGGGATCTTGATCTGTCATGATAATCCATACAGTTTCATTCTGAATGATTCACCAAAGAGTATCCTTGCGGTGCCGGGTGCAAAAGATATTGTGCTGGAGCTGAACTCACTCAGCAAGGCGCAGAATATGGCGGGCTGGAGAGTGGGAATCCTTGCCGGTGCAAAAGAAAGAATCAGTGAGGTGTTGACCTTCAAGAGCAATATGGATAGTGGTATGTTTCTTCCTGTTCAGTTAGCGGCGGCGAAAGCGCTGACACTGGGCAAAGAATGGTATGATGCGTTGAATAAAGTTTATGGTGAGCGCCGGCAAAAAGTATTTGCGATCCTTGATCATCTGGAGTGCAAGTATGATAAAGGACAAACGGGCATGTTTGTGTGGGCCAGGGTTCCGGCAAATTTTGAGAGTGGTTATGCACTGAGCGATGAAGTCTTGTATGAATCAAATGTCTTCATTACACCCGGTGGAATTTTCGGAACGGCGGGAGATCATTATGTGCGGATTAGTTTATGCAGTCCCGTTGAGAAATTGGAACAATCTTTAGAAAGGCTACTGGCAAATAACTAATAGCTAGTAGCTAATAGCAAATAAGGTTATGGAAAGAAAGAGAATAGCAGTCGTTGGTGTGGGTCTTATCGGCGGATCCCTGGCTTTGCAGTTAAATGAGAAAGGACTTGCGTCCCGGATCATCGGGGTGGAAGCCAGTGACACGCATGCGAAACAGGCATTGGAACTGGGATTGGTGGATGAGATCCTGACCATGGATGCCGCCATCGCGGCTTCGGATGTGGTGATCCTGGCCATACCGGTAGATAGCATCGTGGAGATCCTGCCATCGATCCTTGATAAGATTGATCAACAGATCCTGATAGACCTCGGCTCTACGAAATCAGCATTGGTTGCTAACGTAGACGGTCATCCGAAAAGAAAACGCTATGTGCCCGCGCACCCGATGTGGGGTACGGAATACAGTGGTCCGGCTGCGGCGGTACGCGGCGCTTTTGAGAACAAAGCCGTGGTGATCTGCAATCCTGAAGCAGCGGATGCCGATGCAGTGGAGTGGACGAGGAATATGTTCCGCAAGATCGGGATGCACCTGATTGAGATGGATGCCCATGATCATGATCTGCATGCGGCTTATGTGAGTCATATCTCGCACATCACCTCATTTGCGTTGGCAAATACCGTGTTGGAGAAAGAGCGGGAAGATCAGGCCATTTTTGAGATGGCGAGCGCGGGTTTTGAAAGTACGGTGCGGTTGGCGAAAAGCAATCCCAACATGTGGGTGCCCATATTGATGCAGAACCGGGAGAATGTGCTGGACGTGCTGAATGAACACATCGCGCAGCTGCGGAAGTTCAAGAGCTGTCTGGAGAAAGAGAACTGGGAATATTTGAGGGAGTTGATGGAAGACGCGAATCGAATACGCAGAATTTTAGGGTGAGTGTTTAGGGTGAGTGTTGAGTGACCATTACTATTAACCAATAACAACTAGCAAATAGCTATTAGCTAATAGCGTAAAACTAAAGATGATGAACATTCTGGAAACATGGAACAAACGCCCGCTGATTATCTCCGGGCCTTGCAGTGCTGAAACGGAAGCACAGGTACTGGAAACAGCTGACAGGCTGAAGGCCACTGGTAAAGTAGACATGCTGCGTGCCGGCATCTGGAAGCCCCGCACACGCCCTGGTAGTTTTGAAGGTATCGGCACCAAGGGTTTGCCCTGGCTGCAGCAAGCCAAGCGAAACACGGGTTTGCCCATCACCGTGGAAGTAGCAACGGGCAAACAGGTGGAAGATGCTTTGCATTTTGATGTGGATGTATTGTGGATCGGTGCGCGTACCACAGTGAACCCTTTCAGTGTGCAGGAAGTAGCAGATGCATTACGTGGTGTGAATGTACCCGTACTGATCAAGAACCCCATCAACCCTGACCTGGAACTCTGGACCGGTGCAGTGGAGCGGGTGGCAAAAGCAGGCGTAAACAACATCGGCCTTATCCATCGTGGTTTCTCTTCTTACGGAAACACTGAATATCGCAATGCGCCTATGTGGCATATGGTCATTGAAATGAAGCGGCGGAATCCGGATATGATCCTCATCAACGATCCTTCACATATCTGTGGCCGTAGGGATATCCTGGCGGATGTGGCGCAGAAGGCGATCGACCTTGACTTCGATGGATTGATGATCGAGAGCCATATTGATCCGGACAATGCATGGAGCGATGCAAAGCAGCAGATCACACCGGAAAGGTTGTCTGAGATGCTCTCCAACATTATCTGGAGAAAAGAAGACGTATCTTCAGAGAACTTCCATGTGGCGTTGGATAAACTGCGCGAGCAGATCAACCAGTTGGATGATGAGTTGATGTTGTTGCTGGGTCAGCGGATGAAAGTGGCGGATCAAATCGGTAAGTATAAAAAAGACAACAACGTAACCATTTTGCAAACCAATCGTTGGAACCAGATCCTGGAACGTGCATATGGAAAGTCTGATAAACTTGGATTGAGCCGTGAGTTCATTACCAAATATTTGGATGCCGTACATATGGAATCCATCAACAGGCAAAACCAGATCATGAACGCATAAATGGAACAGCAGACCATATACCTATTTGTACACGTCATCCTTGAAGTGGAGGATCATAAACCCTTGCTCAAAAATGTGTTGCGGGTGGTTTATTTTTCCTGGCTCAAGAAGACGATGGCAGAGAAAGGTGTGCGGCTGCAAGCCATCGGCGGAGGCGAGGATCATGTGCACCTGTTGGTGCAGTTGCATCCCGCGCAAAACCTGATGCAAGTGGTTCGTCAACTTAAAGACGAAAGCCTCAGCTTCATCGGCAGCAATCATTTCAGCGCCCTGGCTAACGAAGGACGCACCGACGTCGCCGGCGTCGAGATGCTGTACGTCGTGCTCGAACCGAGC
>REAQ01000002.1 GCA_004294195.1 Sphingobacteriales bacterium
TTCCAAAAAATAGCTAAATAGCCACTAGCCATTAGCTTTTCCAGGGAAGGCGAAGTTAACAAAATAAAGAGCTGTTGCCAACTGGGAATTTATGTAAATTTGAACTATGAACAGGTTTAGGCAATTCGTAGAAGGTCATGTTTTCGGGGTTTGCTCCTGGATGGGAGAGAAGATGGGCGTGCCCAGTACCACCATTCGGAAATACTTCATTTACACCTCCTGTCTCACGATGGGGTCCCCGATTGTGCTCTACCTTTTCATGGCTTTCTGGATCAATATCCGCGAGTACATCTGGAAGGCTAAGCGTAACCCCCTGCGCTACCTGTAGATAAAATTATACATATCTTTTTTTATGCCTATTTTGGAGGTATGATCTGGTTTTCATTTGATCATACGGACTACCATGTATGGCTGGATGAACTGGCTATTAAACTCGGCACCAAAGTTGAAAACGAGGTCCTAAAAGTTCCATCGATCTATGGCGAAGGGTACCTGCGTGCAGTGCATATGCCGAACGGACTGAGTGTGCTGGTAACTGAGAACAACATGCGCTCAGAAGTTTTCCTTAAGCGTCTCAAAAAAGATCCTGGTTTTTACATCCTCGCTTTTGATGATGTACGTATCAGCAAGAGTATGGAACAAATTGTGGGTGGGGAGAAGGAACATTATCATCCCCCCATCTATGCCGGTGCGTCGCTAGGAAGTACCCTATTTGACAATGTCCTCATTGCAGCACGGGATTTTTCATTTGCATCTATCCGCATTATGTTTCCCCCGCAGTGGCTGGCAAAGTTTTTTAAGATCGATAAGGAAGACGATCTGATGGCGGAATACCTGTCGCTCAAAACCAAGAAGCTTACCCTGGCGCCGCTGGACATGGAATACCGAAAGCTCATGGATGATGTGTTCAATGTAAATCTGGAGAGCCCGGTTTACTATGCTACCTTGGAAAATAGGGTCATGCTGATGATGGAGCGGTTCTTTTCTCAGCTTGAAGCAAATGTTAATAAAGCACGGTATAAACGATTGGATAAGAGCGATGTATACAAGATGATGCAAATTGAATCCGAGCTTTCTGATCGTTTTTTAGGAGGTTTGCCCACTGCTGAAGCTTTGGCAGATAAATATGGATTCAGTGAAACGAAGCTGAAGCGGTTGTTCCGGGAAATCTATGGCTATCCTTTGTATGAATACTACCAGCGCTGCAGGCTTGAACGGGCGCGGGAAATGCTGGCAGCCGGTGGCAGATCCGTCAAGGAAACCGGACTGGCTGTTGGTTATAAAAGTTTAAGTAACTTTTCCAAAGCATTTAAACACGTGTACGGCGTTTTGCCCGGAGAGATTCGATAATAGCTAATAGCTATTCGCTAATAGCACACCATGCAAGAGTTTAATTTTTCCATATTATCATATCACGATATCCTGCAGAAGTTTTCCGGGGAATTTCACATGCCACTCAAAGAGCATGTCGTGGAACTTCCTCCAGACTTAGGCAAGGGGTATTTCAGAAGCATCACGCTTCCTAACCAGATGGAAGTGCTGATCATGGATCTCCACCTTGCGGATGATTTTTGGTTCAATCGAGGACGCACGGATAAAGAGTATTATGTTTTTGTTTGCGAGGAGATTGAGAATGCCGGAGAGATTGTGATTGATCTGGACGGAGATCAGATGACCTCAACTGAGCCGCATATTTCTGGTATGCACGTTTTTAGCTTTCTGTCTGATTTGCGCCAATTTGCGCCCAAAGGATCCCTCGTACAAGGTTTCAGGGTGATCATTTCACCGGAGTGGCTGGCTTCTTATTTGCGGATTGATAAGATGGAAGACGTGCTGCAACGGTATCTTCAGTTGAAATCCGCCAGGATCCATATGAAGGAGATGGATGCCGATGACGTGAATATGCTTCATGAGATCCTGAACCGCCCCACGGAAGCAAACATTGATGAACAACCCTTC
>REAQ01000022.1 GCA_004294195.1 Sphingobacteriales bacterium
TACTATTTCTTCCTCACTAATCAACCTCTTTCCCTCTTTGTGCGCGCAGGATCATATGCCACTCTTCTCTGGTGAGTTGAATGGCCATCGCTTCTTTTGCGGCGATGATCCTTTCAATCTTTGTGGTACCGAGTACAGGGATGATCTTAGTGGGGTGGCTGCCCAACCAGGCGAGGAGAATATTATCTGCTGTTGTTTCGTGAGCGGTTGCAATGATCTCTGCCACGCCCATCACCCTTCTTACAAACTCTGGCTGATCAGGTTTGGTCAGTAGGCCACCACCAATGGGAGACCATGCCAGGCACGGAATATGATGCTGAAGGCAATAGTCTGTTGTGCCGTCATAAAGTGCATCGGTCTTGAATGCAGAGATCTCAAATTGGTTGGCTTCCAGTTTGATGACGGAGCGCAACAGTTCCATATGACGGGGCAGGAAATTGGAAACACCGAACAGAAGGATTTTGCCAGCATTTTTCAACTCGTCTACCGCGTCCATGATCTCAGACGGGTCCATCAATGGATCCGGACGATGGATGAGCAGCAGATCTATGTGGTCTGTATGAAGGTTCTGTAGGGACCGTTCCAGGGAGCGAATGATATGGCGCTTGGAAGTATCGTAAGATTTGATCAGGTGCTCCGGTCTGTTGGGCGTCACCATGCAGATGCCACATTTAGTGATCAACTGCATCTGTTTTCGCAAGCCGGGTTCTGCGGCGAGGGCTCTTCCGAAATCTTCTTCGGTTGTATAGTGACCATAGATATCAGCGTGGTCAAAGGTGGTGACTCCCGCGTCTACGCATTCATGAATGATTCGTGAATACTGGTCTGTAGAAAAAGCTGAGCCCCATTGCCCCCAGCTCATGGTTCCGGCGATGACAGGTGAAAATTGCATGACTGAAAATTAATGAATTTTCATTGCCGCATTACCGCATTGGCACATTGTCGTACTAAAAATGGGGCCTAAGCCCCATTTTTTAATATCTCTTGTTGTAACCGCCGCCGCCACCGCCGCCGAAGTTTCTTTTCTTGAAACCGCCACCACCACCGCCGCCGCCAGAGCGGGGTTCCTGTGGCCTTGCTTCGTTGACAATAAGCTTTCTGCCTTGAATTTCATTTTCATTCAGGCTTGAAATAGCCTGCCTGGCTTCGTCATCATTTTCCATTTCCACGAACCCAAAGCCCTTGCTTCTGCCGGTTACCTTGTCGTTAATAATTTTTGCAGTGGTCACGGTGCCGTACTGAGAAAACAGGTTAAAGAGGTCATCGTTACCCATACCGAAGTTCATGTTACCTACATAAATGTTCATGTCCAAAAATTGAATTACTGAAAAATGTAGAACGATTAGAATGATGTTGCGCGGAAGCCTTTTTGGTAACGTCAAATCATGAACTCTAACTGCTCTCCTATAAATATAAAAGGTTTTCTCTGAATTTTTTAGTCTTTTGCCTTCTTATTTCCGTGCCATAATCATCGCTCCCAGCTTCTCATCACGCTTATAAATATCGTCCCTGAAATTCAGTTTTCCCTGGCTGTCTACAAAAGCGGTGAAATAAACGATATAAACGGGGATGGTGGGATTAAGGTTCACATACTGCTCTTTTCCACTATTCATCGCAGTTTTAATTTTCTCCGGAGGCCAGTTTTTATCGTTCCGAAGCAGGTATTCTGCCAGCCTGGCGGGCTCTGAAACCCTTATACATCCATGGCTGAACGCCCTTTTATCTTCATTAAACAGGGATTTAGATGGCGTATCATGCAGGTATATATTATAGCTGTTCGGGAACAGGAATTTGACAAGACCGAGGGAATTATTGCCTCCTGGCTTCTGCCTTACCTGCCCATTGTTCCATTCCATGTTATGGTTGGCGAGGTAGTTTTTATTCCTGTTCATGCCCGGGATGATCTCTTTTTTGATAATGCTGGGCGGCACATTCCAGTAAGGAGATAAAACAACATGTTTCATGTCTCCCTTAAAGATGACCGTTTTGTTGGTCTCTTTGCCCACCACCACATTGCAACTCCAGTTCAATTTATTGTCTTCATATACAAGCAATTTGAACTGCGGGATGTTTACCACGAGGTAGTTGCTTCCGGTTTCATTGGGCAGCCATCGGCAACGTTCCATATTTACGAGAATCTGTTCAATGCGTTTTGACAATGACTCAGACATTTCTTTGAGTACGCCCGGACCTGCTACGCCATCTTCTCCGAGACCATATCTGCCTTGAAAACTTTTTATCCCATAAAACAGTACAGAATCGAAAACCGGACTTTGGTTATCCTCCTTGATATCACCACTCAGGAAAAGCTTTTTACGGATGGCGGCAACAACAGATGAAGAATCCCCATACTGGTATTTTTTCTTGTCTGCTTTGATCACCACCCATTGATTGTTTTTCTCGACGTTATGTAAGGCCTTCAGCTTATCCCGTAAAAGGAAATATTGAGGAAAGATGAGTTCATCTGGCTTCACGAGTTTTCCGGTAAGCATTGAATCTAACAGTGACGCGTAGTCGATTTTCTTTCTCGGCACATACCACTCCAGCGTTTTGGTATCGTTTTCAGGGATCCCGGTAAGCACTTTCCTAGCATAGAAAAGATACTGACCGGTAAGCATCAGGTCTCTGTACGGATCAGGTGTTGCGCTTCCTTCCTCGATCATTTTCGTGTATACTTCCTGATAAGGTATTGCTGACTGTATGCCATTGTCCTGCAGGGCGTTGATCTGGTTGTAGAGGATGGACGATTGTTCAATCAATCCATGGCCGTTTTGCCACGCATATGCAAACTGACGCGGTGAGTAGAACCTTTTGAAGTCCGCTTTGAAGGAGGCGAAAGATGGATATTTTACAAGGAAACTATCAAGCCTTGTACTGTCGAAACGAAGCTGCGTTTGATCACTGAACTTACCAGCAATATCAGACGGCACAATGGTATCAATGACCTGCAGGGGTTTTGCGGGTTTAGCGGTATCTGCTTTCGGACTGTTGTCGCAAGCTGCGAGGCTGATGATGAGGGAGAATAAAAGTAACCGTTTCATGTTCTGAAAATACTCAAATAAGCATTGCCGCACTGCCGCATTTTCAAATTGACACATTAAAAAAAGGCTGCCCTCGGGCAGCCTTTTTAACAATTATGTATGAAGCTTATTCAGCTACTACTTCCAATTCCAGTTCAGTCTCATGACCATGACCGAAATCAACTTTGGCTTTGAAATTGCCCAGTTCCTTGATTTCGTCAATGATGTGGATCTTCCTGCGATCGATCTCATAACCTTTCTGGTCACGGATGGCGCGGGAGATTTGTACGCTGGTAACGGAGCCGAAGATCTTACCTGATGTGCCCACTTTAGCACCGATTTTAACGGCACCTTCTTTCAGTTTGGCGATCACCTGGTTGATCTCAGCAAGCATAGCAGCTTCTTTCTTCTGCTGTTGCTTCAGCCTTTCATTCAGCTGTTGCATATTGGAAGGAGAAGCTTCAACAGCCATCTTGCGGGGGATCAGGAAGTTCCTGGCATAACCGTTCTTCACGGATACCACTTCATTCACACCACCGAGGTTGTTTACGTCCTGTATTAATATTACTTGCATGACTTCCTCCTTACTTTAACAGGTCAGTTACATACGGCAATATTGCCATTTGGCGTGCACGCTTCACCGCTTCAGATACTTTACGCTGGTACTTCAAAGAATTACCGGTAAGGCGACGGGGAAGGAGTTTACCCTGGTCATTCAGGAACTTTTTCAGGAACTCTGCGTCCTTGTAATCGATATACCTGATACCATACTTCTTGAAACGGCAGAATTTCTTCTTGGGCTTCTCGGTTTTGATCGCTGTCAGGTACTTGATCTCATTTGCTTTTGCCATGGTATTATCCCTCCACTGCTTTTTCTACACCTGTTGATACGCCACTTCTCTTTTTCAGGTTATACTCGACGGCGTACTTATCGAGTTTAATCACCTGGTGACGAAGTACTTGTTCGTCACGCAGAAGCTGAATCTTCAGCTTCTCATTAATGTCGGATTGCGCTTTGTACTCGAGAACCCAGTAGATACCTGTGGTTTTCTTTTGTACAGGATACGCAAGTGATTTCAATCCCCAGGGATTGCTGTGCACAACCTCACCGCTGTTGGCAACGATGAAATCTGCGTACTTTTTCTGGGAGGTTTTAAATTCTTCCTCGCTCAGAACAGGGGTAAAAATCACCATCAATTCATAATTCTGCATGGTTACCCTTATTTTAAATGGGAGGCGAAGGTAAGGGTTTTCAGCTGAGCTGCAAAAGTTTCAATGACCGTACTAGCTATTAGCTAGTAGCTATTAGCTATTTTAAGACTTTTTGGCAGCAATCTGTACTCTTTTGGCTCAATGCGAGCCTTGGCAAGTGATTTGAAGGCAAATAGCCATTAGCAAATAGCAAATAGCTTTTTATATGCAAGGCAAAATCCGGGTTCACACAGAGAACATCTTTCCGATCATCAAGAAATTCCTCTATTCTGACCATGATATTTTTCTCAGAGAGCTGATTTCCAATGCAGTAGACGCCAGCCAGAAGCTGAAAACCCTTGCGGCTACAGGGGAGGCAAAAGGCGAGATCGGGGAGTTGCGCATCGATATATCCATCGATCCCACCCAAAAAACCCTGACCATATCAGACCGCGGCATTGGATTAACCGCCGAAGAAATGGATAAATACCTCAACCAGGTGGCTTTTTCCAGTGCGGAAGAGTTTCTTGCCAAATACAAAGGCCAGCCCGAAGCAAATATCATTGGTCATTTCGGTCTTGGCTTTTACAGTGCCTTCATGGTCAGCTCCCAAGTGGAAGTGGTGAGCCAGAGCTATAAAGACGCTTCTAATACTGTAAAATGGACTTGTGATGGCAGCCCTGAGTATTCTATTGATGATTTAGGGGAAGGCGTTAGGGGAAGGGGAACGGACATCATCCTGCACATCAATGAAGAGAGTGAGGAGTTTTTAGAGGAGAGCAGGATCGAGGGGATTCTTGAAAAGTTCTGCCGCTTCCTGCCGGTGCCTATTTTCTTTAAAGACAAACAGATCAACAACACCACTCCCGCGTGGACGCGCAAGCCCAGTGAACTCACTACAGAAGACTATCAGCATTTCTACAAGGAACTGTATCCTTATAATGAAACGCCACTGTTCTGGATCCACCTGAATGTAGATTATCCTTTCACCCTCACGGGAATTCTTTTCTTCCCGAAGATCAAACAGAGTTATGAGATCCAGAAAGACAAGATCCATCTTTACAGCAACCAGGTGTTTGTGACCGATGAGGTTAAAGACATTGTTCCTGAGTTTCTGATGCTCTTGCAAGGTGTCATCGACTCACCTGACATCCCGCTCAACGTGAGCCGCAGCTATCTGCAAGGAGATCCGAATGTCAAGAAGATCAACAATCACATTACAAAGAAAGTGGCCGATAAGCTTGACGAGATCTTCAGAACAGACAGGCCATCTTTTGAAGAGAAATGGGATAGCCTCGGATTGTTTGTGAAGTACGGAATGATGACCGATGACAAGTTCCTTGAGAAAGCAAATGCCTTTCATGTATTCAAGGATGCAAAGCAACTCAAGTACTATACGATGGCAGAGTTACGTACACAAACGGAAGCGCTGCAAAAAAACAAGGACGGTAAACTCGTGATCCTCTACACCACAGATCCGGTGCAGCAGGATGCATACATACAAGGTGCTGCTGCAAAAGGCTATACCATTGTAAGTATGGAAACCATTGTAGATGCCGCCTTCATCAACAATATGGAGATGAAGTGGAACGAAGTGACGTTTACGCGAGTAGATGCAGATATTTCAGATAACCTTATTGATAAGGGAGAAGATGTAGGATCAGTGTTGAGTAAGGATGAAGAAGAGAAGTTGAAGACCCTGTTTCAGATTCAAACGCCTTCCTCTCAAGTATCAGTAGAAATCAAAGGACTTGCGCAAGACACCGCTCCGGTGTTGGCTACCCGTCCTGAGTTCATGCGCAGGATGAAAGATATGGCGGCCATCAGCGGCCCCGGTGCATCCTTCTATGCCAGCATGCCGGATGAGGTTACGTTAACGGTCAATGGAAATCATAAAGTGATCCAACAGATTCTGAAAACAGAGGACGCGGACCGTCAACAAAAACTTGTCAGAAATCTGGCAGATCTCGCATTGTTATCCCAGGGATTACTTAAAGGCAATGAACTAACGTCCTTCATTAACCGAAATGTGGAGTTAATGGAAAACTAATGTGAATGCGTGGAGGGTTTGAGATCAAGAATGCGCATCTGTAATGTTTTTTTTCCTAGCCATTCATTTACGTCGAGGTGAAAGGCAACATCAAAAGGAAATCCTGAGCGGACGATCATGATTTTTTCGGCCATATTGAAACCGATGCCTTGCATGGGATGCCCATTCTGTTGCGCCACCAGCCTTAGGTGTAGGTCTTTGACTACCTTGCTGTGCCCAAGGTCCCTGAGTCCTCTCGCCACAAAAACAGGTTGCGGATTTTCTGGCCCAAAGGGTTCCATCTGTGTGAGAATATCATAGAACTTCATGGTGAGGTCACGAAGGCGTACCTCGGCATCCAGCAGGAGTTCCGGAATGAATGCGTCTTCAGGAACCGTTGCTGTGACGATTTCATTGAATCTGCGTGCAAATGCTTCAACGTTGTCAGGATTCATGGTCATGCCCGCAGCAAAATAATGTCCCCCAAAGCCCAGCAAAAGATCGCTGCATTGTTCCAGTCCGTCATGAATATTGAATCCGGGAATGCTTCTGGCGCTTCCGGCAACAAGGTCTCCACTCTTAGTGAGTACAATGGTGGGCCGATAGTAGTGATCAATCAGCCGGCTTGCCACGATGCCTACCACACCTTTATGCCAGTGTGGTTGATAAACAACTGTTGACCGTCTGGGTTGATCTGGTTCTGTTTGGCGAATAAGATCCAATGCTTCCTGGGTGATGGATTGGTCAGCCTCTTTTCGTTCTGTGTTATCTGCCTGAAGTTGCAGTGCAATGGCTTTTGCGGTTGACTCATCCGCGGCTGTGAAGAGTTCAATAACCTTTCTTGCATCGTCCATTCTACCTGCTGCATTCACGCGCGGCGCTACCATGAACACGAGGTGATGGATGAGGATTTTTCCTGACACACCACTCACATCCATAATAACTTTCAATGCGAGAGATGGATTGGTATTTGCTTTCTCCAATCCGAAGTATGCGATGACACGGTTTTCACCAGTGATGGGAACGATGTCCGCTGCAACTGCCGTGGCTGCAAGGTCGAGCAGTTCGAGATAGTGCGATGTAGGAAAATCCCAGTACTGCGTAAGCGCCATCACCAGTTTCAGGCCAACACCACAACCGCACAATTCTTTATATGGATAGTTGCAGTCAGATTGTTTCGGATTGAGGATGGCGACGGCCGGTGGAAGAGAGGAACCGGGAAGATGGTGATCGCAAACGATAAAATCGATACCAAGGCTTTTGGCGTAGCCGATCAATTCAACAGACTTGATTCCGCAGTCCAACGCAATCATAAGCGTGAATCCTTCACTTGCCGCATAGTCTATACCCTGCTTAGACACCCCATAACCTTCTCTGTAGCGGTGTGGGATATAGAAATCAAGTTTGTCTGTGGGAAACACATGGGCAAGAAAACGATGCATGCAGCCCACAGCCGTTGTTCCGTCTACGTCATAATCGCCGTAAATCAAAACCCGCTCATGGTTTTTTCTTGCAGCATCGATCCGTTCAACCGCTTTCTGCATGTCTTTCATGAGAAACGGATCATGAAGCATATCGAGGGTGGGCCTGAAGAAGGTTTTAGCTTCATCAAAACCGGAGATGCCTCTTTCAACGAGCATGGTACAAACGGCAGGATGGATGTTAAGGTTGGTGCGCAGCGCGTCAACAACAGCCGGGTCAGATTCCCGCATCTTCCATCGCTTTTCCATGCCCATGTCAGTATTTATTTCTTTCGGTCTGTGGTGTAATTTACCAAGTCCTCGAGGGTCTTGCGAACGTCATTTTCCGGAAATTGCCTGAGGATTTCAAGGGCTTTGTTCCGGTATTCATACATTTTAGCGGTGGTATAGGTTATTCCTCCGGTTTCTTCCACTGCCTGAATGACAAAGTCTATTTTTTCCCGGATCCTGTTCTGGTTCTTGATGATGTAAATCAGTTCTTTCTTTAGTGAAGGTGAGGCTTTACTCAGCGTATAGATTAGGGGCAGGGTCAGTTTTTTTTCCTTGATATCATTTC
>REAQ01000023.1 GCA_004294195.1 Sphingobacteriales bacterium
GCCGCCACTAGTGGCCTCTTCTCTACCGTACCTCTTCCCACAAAAAGCATAGACGCAGGCACGCCCGCTTTGGCTGTTGGTCTGGGCTCCGGCAATGCAATCCCGTTCACGATATAACGGACACGCGCATCATAAGATGCAGGTACACCCCAACGCCGATACAGGGCGAGGTGATCATCGATCCTTCGCCTACTGATCATAATGGTTTCCTTGTAAAAGGGAAGAAAGGGCATCCTGATATATGAGAAACTACTAAAGGAGTGGATCAATTCTATTTGTGGGATCGATGAACGGATCCATCGACTGAGTTTATACCCAAAATTGGATTGCCCATTAAAAACGAGCGTAGGCTGCTGCTGTGCATTGATGTAAGCTGCAAATACACCGCGGTACACGAGGTTATCCCAGTACCTTTCTTTATGGTCCGTATAAGATGATATATCGATGATATCGTGCCCTGCGGCCTCAAAATCTTTTTTGAATGCCGTATCCTGTGAACGGCGCGTAAACACGATCAACGCCTTTTTATCTTTCAACCCGTTTGCGATCAGGCTATGCACTTTTTCCGCACCGCCGGTATGATAAAAAGGAAAAAAGAAAAAGACCTCGTAGGTTTTATTGAGCGGCTGTTTGCTTGCTTTCCATTTACCCCACAGAATGAAGGGAAAGATGAACAGGTCTTCCAGTATTCGTTTCATCAGGATCAACCGGTACATCATATGGATTTTTTCAGGGTTTTACCGATGGCCTTGAGTTGATCCATGCAAGCGTATCCTAAGGTCTTCCACACAAATCCATTCCATCGGCCATTACTCAATGCGTGGCCCACAAAACGGAATTTTGTTTTGGCGAGTTTTTTGAAAACATTCTGCTGACGGGAACGCGTAAACGAATTATGGACGATGCGGTGTTGAACAAGTTCATCAGGCAGTTTATGTATCACTACACCATCTGCAGCCATGCGTAGCCATAAATCATAGTCTTCCGCCTGGCTTTGTTCACTGCGATATTTATATTTCTTCAGCATTTCCGCTTTGGCCATAATGCTAGGGTGGGCAAGACAATTGTCTTTCGGAAGAAAACCCCTGATCTGTTCGGGTGTTGTGTTTTGTTCATCCGCCGCCCAGTTTCCGATCGGTTTATCCATTTCATTGATCAGGCTCACTCTGGAGGCCAATACACCTACTTCAGGATGTGCTTCCAGGTATGCTACTTGTTGGGTAATTCGTCCGGGCAGGCACATATCGTCCCCATCCATTCTGGCGATGTATTTTCCAGCAGATAGATCGATTCCTTTGTTCAGTGTATACACCAGGCCCAAGTTCTGCTCATTTTTCACATAGCGGATCCTTGGATCCTGAAAAGATTGAATAATGGTCTCTGAGGCATCTGTTGATCCATCATTGATCAATATGATCTCCATAGATGGATACTGTTGTTCCAGGATGCTTTGGATGGCCCGCGTCAGGTATGCCGCCGTATTGTAAACCGGGATAAGGATGCTGACGAGGGGGGTTGACATGCTGCAAAATAATTATTCTCTATCAAGTTCGCGGATCCTTTTCGCTACGCTGCCCGCGATGCCTTCCCAATGATAATGCTGTATAAATGTAGCCGGATCAAATTCTGCGGGTTCATTGTGCAGGATCTTCGCCGCCATCGCTTGTGCATCATGGTCAGGCACTACCCGAAGCAGGTTGCCGGTATAACGGTCATCAATACCTGCCACACCAGTGGCGTAACTTACAACGGGCAGTCCATATGAGAGGGCTTCCATTACTTTCACTTTCACACCGCCACCAGATGACACAGGATTGATGAACAGGTCTGCCGCACGGAAATAGGTGTCTATATCATCCACATATCCCACCAATGTGAAGCCGGGTGCGTGCAGTTCTTTCAGATAAACAAATGATGGATCATGCAGCCTGCCGCAAACCAACACCACCACATCGGGTGGAAGCAAGGGCATCAGTTTATGAACAATACTGGTGACGCCATCGGCGTTGGGTTCATAGTCTAATGTGCCATTGAACAAAAGCAGGGTATGGTTCCTGTTGATGCCGTGACGGCTACAAATCTCTTCTTTGGCTTGCCGCTTCTGTGCAGCATCGGGCATGGGCATTTGCTCAAGTCCATAGGGCACCAGCAGGCATCTTGATGGGTTCAGCCTGAATTGATCAACAGCTGTGGCAAGGTCTTCCGGTGTTTTGAACAGGTTGAGGTCGGCCCTGCTATGCGTAAATTTTTCCAGCAGGTAGAGCAAGGGCCACCACCATCTGCCCAATTGCCGGAAGCGTTTGTATTCAATGTTATGAGAATGAACGATGAGGGGGATCATCTTTTTCCGCCGCACCCAAAGACCAGCCAGACCATAATAACAATGCTCTATCAATAAGTACTTGGCCTGGGTTATTTGTTGTTGGCGGAAAATGCTTTGCCAGGCTGATGGTTGCAGGAATTGTTTTTTTGATACTGGAAGTGTAGCAACGACATTGAAGGGCTGCTCTACATCAGCTTCGTTGTTTTCAGAACACAAGATCGTCAGCGGGATTTCCCGGGCAAGGTATTTCGAGAACAGGGCAATGCCTTTTTGTCCACCAAATTCCGGTGGTAAGACTTTATACCATACCACACTGAGGATCATGTTAAGCGGTCTGGTTTTTCCGTTGTCGGTATTCCATGAAAATGCCTACGGCAAAGAAAAGCAACAACAGGATCTGGCAGATGGCCGTAATGCGATGGCCCATGATATAGCTTTTCGGTTCAAACCTGAACTCAATAGCATGTTTACCTGCCGGCACCGCCAGTCCGCGCAGTACATAGTTTGTTTTAACGATGGGTGTTTCCTTGCCATCGATAAATGCTTTCCAACCGCGGTCATAATATACTTCACTGAAGACCGCAAACTGATTGCTGGCAGATTGGAATTGGTAGTTGATCACATCGTTCTCATTCTTTTCCATCCTGATAGAAGCAGTTGAATCAGCAACGGGTTGGAAGGGGATCGATGCCTTGAAACTTTCTTGTACAATCGCTTCATCTTTTGCATTGAAACTGTTCAATGCGCGCATTTCTTCCGCGGGATCTTTAACGAAACGGATCTGGTTTACCAGCCATGCATTTCCGAGCGCGCCGGGATTGCGTTGCGCAACGGGCTGCCCGCTGGAATCCGGTACAATGAAATATTTGGTGTTCAGCATATCCATCACCTGCATATTCATCGGCTGTTTAGTCAGTTGGTTTTCGATGAGATCCTGATAGAGGCTCAGCTTGGCCGCATGGTATCCACCGACGGATTCATGGTGATAAGATGTAATGGCGTCATTGAACGGATCAGTGGTGAGATTGAAAACCCTGAAATGCGGATCCTTGTCCTGCAGGATCATCTGGTCCGCCATAGTGGGATTAAAGACGGATTCGTTTTGCTCCGGCTCCAGAAAATTATCTGCATTCAAATATCGTTTCGCAACGGGCAACAGATCAAAGCTGGTCAATACTATCAATGCGATTGCCGCATACTGGGCCTTGAGGTTTCTTTTCGCAAATCCATACAACACCAGGAAGGCAGCGCCTGCAAAAAAGAGCGATCGCAATAGGTCGGCACGGAAGATATCCTTACGGTCTTCCACAGCGGCGTTGATGATTTCCTTGGCTACCGTAGCATCGTTGTTCATCATCTGCGTCAGCTGCTGCTGCAGACCCTTATCCCGATCATTCTTATAATCAAAACTGACATACATGATTGCTGCCAACGCGAAAATGCCAGCCATCGCATATCCGGATTTTTTCACTCTTTCCCAGATGTATGATTTTTCATCGTTTCCATAGAATGCCTGTTGCAGCGCCAGCACGCCCAGGAAAGCAAAGCTGAGCTGGGGAATAACGAGGATCATAGCTGGAGCCCTGAACTTATTGTACATCGGCAGGTGCTCAAAAATGAACGTATTGAAGGCGGCAAAATTCTTACCCCACGACATTAGGATGGCCAAAACAGTTACTGCAAACAACCACCATTTATGACTGCTGCGTACATAGAACATCCCAAACACAAACAACATACAGATCACTGCGCCAAGATATACCGGACCTGCGTGACCGGGTTGACTGCCCCAATAGGAGGGGATATAGGAATACAACTGGTTGACAAAATCAGGCGGAAGGTTTTTGCTTTGCAGGGTTTCCACCAGCTTGGATTCTTCACCCAGAGGCCTGAGTGAACCTCCATAGATATCCGGGATCAGCAGGGTCATGGTTTCTGCCTGCCCATAGCTGCCATACAAAAATGCATAGCCCGTATCTAATCCACCTTTATTCACTTTCTTCACGGTGTTGCTATCCAGGTTCAGCGAAGCTTGTCCGCCCCTGATGGTTGCCTTAGAATAATCATATGTGGTGAACAACATAACGGCATTAACCAATATGCCGATGGTTGCAGCAACAGCCGCAAACCCAAAAGCAGTGAGCATGTGCTTCACCTTGCCTTCTTTGATCCAGCGAATCGTTTGCGCTACAGTCAGGAATATGACGATAAGCAAGAAATAATAGACGATCTGGTAGTGATTCTGATAAACCAGGATCGAGGTGAACAATGCCGTGAAGGCAGCACCCAGCCAGTATCTTCCGTCGTAAATCATCAGCAGTCCACCCAATGCCGCAGGGAGATAAGCGATAGACAACATCTTTGTTTCATGGCCCACAGAGATGATCACCGGGTCATAGGTGGCATAGGCATAACCAATGGCACCGATCATCGCGATGTATGGATTGACGCGCATGACGATGGCCAGGAAGTAAAAGCCAAGGCATGCCAGAATGAAGAACCGTATGGGTCTTGGCAGGAACAGCGAAAAAACGTCGCTGGCATAATATGAAACCAGATTATTATTGTTGGTAGCGATCTGGTAGCCAGGCATCCCACTAAACAGGTTGTTGGTCCACAAAGGTGCCAACCCATCATGTGCGTCCCGGTAGTCCTGGATATCCTTGGCCATGCCTTTCCAGTGCATGACGTCACTCTGTTGGAGCACTTTACCGTCCAATGCTGGTTTACAAAAGATAACCGCAACAATAACAAACACGGCAACAGCGATGATATGGGGGAGGAGTTTCGAGAAGTTCAGTTTCATGATGTAAGTTGATGTAAGTCATTATTGGTTAGTGGTTATAAATAACTTCTAACAAATAACATATAACCTGTTCTGCCACGCAAAATACCAAAGGATTATGAATTTTTAGCGGCAAATGGCCCCTCCAGAACTATTTTATAGATGTTTCGTTATCTTTTTCTCATGATTCAACAGATCATCACACACAAACCCACGCGCCTGTTCATGATCCTGGGCGCATTTTTTGCCGCCAATGCCATCATTGCTGAGATCGTTGGCGTGAAAATATTCTCACTGGAAGACACCCTCGGTATAGCAAAGGCGCATTTTGCATTGTTCGGGGAGAAGGACCTGTCGTTCAGCCTCACTGTTGGGGTGTTGCCATGGCCCGTAGTATTCGTGATGACAGACATCATCAATGAGTATTATGGCGTCAAAGGTGTCCGCTTTCTCACGATGCTCACCGTTGCGCTAATTGGATTCGCTTTTTTCATATTCTATTTTGCCATCCACGCATCTCCCGATACCCGCTACTGGATCGGTTCCGGATCCACCATGGGCGTGCCAGACATGCAGGCCGCTTTCAATGCCATCTTTGGCCAGGGGATGAATATCATCGTGGGTTCACTAACTGCCTTCATTCTGGGTCAATTAATTGATGCACTGGTATTTCGGAAGATCAAGGCTTTCACAGGTGAAAAACACATCTGGGCCCGTGCCACAATGAGTACGCTGGTCTCACAATTCATCGATTCTGTAGTAGTGACCTATGTTGCCTTTACCCTGTTCCGCGGGGTGCCGGTAGGGCAGACAATGGCCTGGGCTTTCACCGCTTATGCATACAAATTCCTCGTTGCTGTTTTGATGACCCCACTAGTGTATGTGATTCACTGGGCCTGTGAGAAATACCTGGGTAAAGAAACGGCCGCGGAGATGAAACGTACCGCACTTATTAGCTAATAGCTATTAGCTAGTAGCGACCTTACGATGTCAACAACTGTCTTGTCAATTGGCAAGGTGACATTTTCCGGGATGAATTCTTCCCAACTCAGCATACGGAAGGTTTCTATTTCACCTTGCACCTTGTAGATCTCCAGTTGCTGCTGGTCAAAGTCAAATGGTTTTGTTCTGATGGGGACTTGAATGGGTTCCAGTGGCGTAACAAAATAATAAATCGAAATGATCTGGTGCGAGGGGTTAAATGCGCTCATCTGGAAATAGTCAGTGGTATAAATGTGTTCACCCACTTCCACGCGCAAATTCATTTCTTCCATGAACTCCCTGGCTAAGCAATCACGGGTGCCTTCTCCAAATTCCAACCCGCCACCCGGAAACTTCGTATAGTAGCCACCCCGGATAAACTCATCGGCTACAAGCACTTGCCTGTGCTCGTTCACAAGAATACCGTATACGCGCAGATTAAACATCAAAACCATTTTTTACGAACAAAGAACCAGGCCATGATGAGCGAAATACCTAAGGCGAGTAGAATTGGAATATAAAAGGCGTGTGGCTTTTCCTGGTAGGGGATCGGCACGTTCATTCCATATATACTGGCTACCAGCAAGGGAAACTGTAGAATGATCGTGATTCCTGCCAATCGCTTTAAAACAAAGTTCTGGTTGTTGGCAATTATGCTCGCAAATGCATCAAGTGTGGAGGAGAGGATGTTGGTATAAATATTGGCCATCTCAAGGGCCTGTGACATATCAATAATTAGATCACCAAGAATTTCGCGCTCATCTTCGTTTAAACCCAGTAAATTAGTGCGTTCCATCTTCACCAGTAAAAGCTCATTTGAACGTAGAGCAGTAACAATGTAAACGAGGCTTTTCTGAATGCGCATCAACTCCAGCAATTCTTCATTTCGGTTGGCTTCATACAAACGCTGCTCTACAATGTTCCTTCTATGGTTGATCTCTTTAAGGTACTCAATGAAGGTCTGCGTCACCTTTTCAAAGATCTTCAGCACCATCATGTTTCGCTTGTCTGGATGCCTGTTCTGGAAAGTATTCAGGAACTTCTTGATGGCACCATTCTCAAAAGAATTCACCGTTACAATATGATGGTGGGTGAGAATAATGCAGATGGGGATTGTGATATAATAAGCGTCACTATCGTTAAATGAATTGTTTTCTGTAGGTGTCTTGATCACAATCATTTTCACGTTATCCGCCACTTCATAACGGGGGCGCTCATCAATATCCAGTGAGTCTTGCAGGAATTCTATCGGCACGTCCAGTTTATCGGCCACATCCGTGAATTCCTCCTGTTTAAACGGCGGAAGAATATTCACCCAGGTACCATTTTCCGGTTTATCTACGGAAGTGGTTACGCCTTCAATATTTCTAAACAGTTGGATCATGCGTTGCGAAGGTATGTTAATAGCGATTAGCTAATAGCTATTAGCTTCTTTAAATTAATGTGACCCTCAAACACATATTCCGCTGGGCCAATCAACCAGATGTTTCGATATTCACCCTCACTAACCCGGTCATATTCAACAGATAATTTTCCACCAAGGGTTTCCACATCTACCTGATTGAATCCCGTTTCATTATGTGCCGATACCAGCGCCGCAGCAGTAACACCCGTTCCGCAACTCCAGGTTTCGGCTTCCACACCCCGTTCAAAAGTTCTTACGAAAATGGTATGGTCGTTAACCGTTTCAACGAAATTGACGTTAATGCCCTCCCGAACAAACGGCGCGGAATTACGGATGGTATATCCTTCATGCGGCACATCGTATTCGCGGATATCGTTTACATACTTCACGTCACTCGTGCCCGAGCGAGTTGCTCGCACAATACTACTCACCCATTCAATCAAGTCTTTGTTGATATGAACATCACGAACCAGTTTTTGAGCTTCTAAAATTTTACTTCCTTCAATTACTTTGTGAATTGCTTCACCTCGTTTACCAGTGGTGTTTTCAAGAATAGATTTTTCCTCTTCGGCTGTTGGATAGCCTACTTTGATATACAATAAGAAACGATCTAGCTGAGCTTCTGGCAATGGAAACGTACCTGCTTGCTCAATCGGATTTTGTGTTGCCAAAATAAAGAAAGGTCTTTCCAGCGGATACGTCACACCCGCGTAGGTAACTTCAAACTCTTGCATGGCCTCTAATAATGCTGCCTGCGTTTTTGGTGACGTGCGGTT
>REAQ01000003.1 GCA_004294195.1 Sphingobacteriales bacterium
TGAAGTGACGGGTCTTATTGAGAAGGGCATCGAATTCAATTCCTCCACGCCGCTTTATTTCTATACCAAACTTGCAGGCTTGAAAATGGATTTGCTGGCCAAGGCATCTGCCGATGCCAAAGAACGCGCCGAAACCATCGCGAAGAGTGCTGGCAGCAACCTGGGTAGTGTGCAGAAAGCCACGATGGGTGTATTTCAGATCACGGGCAAGAATAAAAATGAAGACTTCAGCTATGGAGGTTCATTCAATACGGAAGACAAATACAAAACCGCTTCAGTAACCATCCGAATGGAATACAAAGTAAACTAGGTCACTTCCTCGCATATGCTAACAACGCCTGGCTGAGGACGAGTAATTCGCTGAATTGTTCCGGTTTCTTAAAATATTGCAGTGCACCTTTTTGTTCGCAGGCTGATTTGAACATCTCGGAATCAGATGTGCTCCAGATCACAACAGGGATAGTGTCATACTCCGGGTGCCGGCGGAGGATATCCAGAAATTCAGCCCCTGTATGGTCAGGCATATTGTAGTCTACAATCAGCAGTTGGGGAAGTTCTTTCGCGTTGTTTTTCAGGTACACGAGTGCTTCGCGGACCGAGGAAACAGCCCTGAGGGTGATTTGTGGGTTCGTGCGTTGAAGGGCTTCCGTAAGAAGCTGCTGATCATCCGCATCGTCATCTGCAAGCAGGAAAATCGTCTTCACATCTGCAAGGTACACATTCAGGCAAAAGGTGCACGGTTGTGTGGGAAATAACTTGCTTTCCTAAACCCTAATCCCCTCCCATTGCCACATTAAAAAAGGAGCGACACAATCGCTCCTTTTTTCTGTAGCCCGTACGAGATTCGAACTCGTGATTCCTCCGTGAAAGGGAGGCGTCTTAACCCCTTGACCAACGGGCCATTTGTTTTTGGGGAGTGCAAAGATATACATGAGATGTTTTCCGGCAAAATTTTTTTGACTTCCATTACCGCATTGCCGAATTGCCACATTGTCACATTAACACCGTAACTTGGGCTTCCATTTTTAACCATTAAGTATTTGAAATGAGTACAGTTAAAGTTGCAATTAACGGATTTGGCAGGATCGGACGCCTGGTGTACAGGCAGATTTACAACATGAAGGGGATAGATATCGTGGCAATCAATGACCTGACGAGCCCCAAAGTTCTTGCACATCTGTTGAAATATGACACAGCGCAGGGGCGCTTTGATGCGGAAGTATCTGCTACCGATAATTCTATTGTTGTTAACGGGGATGAGATCAAGATTTATGCGCAGAAAGATCCGGCGCAGATTCCATGGGGTTCACACCAGGTGGATGTTGTTCTGGAATGTACGGGTTTCTTTACCGATAAGGATAAAGCAGCGGCACATATCACTGCGGGAGCCCGCAAAGTGGTGATTTCCGCACCTGCTACAGGAGATCTCAAGACTATCGTGTTCAATGTAAACCATGATACACTGGATGGCACAGAAACCATCATCAGCTGTGCATCCTGCACCACCAATTGCCTGGCGCCGATGGCAAAAGTGCTTGACGATAGCTTTGGTATCCTTGGCGGTCTGATGACTACGGTTCACGCGTATACGAATGACCAGAATACGCAGGATGCGCCACATCCCAAGGGTGACCTAAGGCGTTCAAGGGCAGCCGCGCAAAACATCGTACCTAACAGTACGGGTGCTGCGAAGGCCATAGGACTGGTACTGCCAGGCCTGAAAGGCAAGCTGGATGGTACTGCACAGCGCGTACCAACCCTTACCGGTTCACTTACGGAGCTTACAACTGTGCTCGGTAAGAAAGTAACCGTTGAAGAAGTCAACGGCGCCATGAAAGCAGCCGCCAATGAAAGCTTTGGGTATACTACTGATGAGATTGTAAGTTCAGACGTGATCGGTATACATTATGGCTCTTTGTTTGACGCTACACAAACGAAAGTGCTTCACGTAG
>REAQ01000116.1 GCA_004294195.1 Sphingobacteriales bacterium
CCGGCCCGCAAGCTCGCAACAAGGGCGCCCCATTGGTGATTACATTGATTTTGAGGAAGTTAAGTAGCGGATTCCTTCGCACTTCCCCCTTCATCTTCTCCCTTTTTAGTGAACAAACCTGAAATCTTGGAAGTAAGTTTCTCCAGCAGACTGTAGATCCCATCCTGGATCTTGGCACTGTGCAGCACCCGACCGGCAAAACCTGAGAACATATTTTGCTTGACCACCGCGCCCACAATAGAATTCATGCAACATTCATCGACGGTTTTCTTCTGCTCGGGCGAGGGCAGAACGGCTTTGCTTTTTTTCGGCGTTATGCCTGTTGAGCCAAACCCGCCCGCGCCGCGCCGCTTCCTGACCAGCGGATCCATGAAAAGGGGCTTCCGGAAGATGGCGATGAGCAGGAGAAAAACAAAGAATAGACCGGCGCCGCCGGCAAATCCCACCACATTGCTCCCAGTAACTCCGCCCAGCCATAACGCGAAAGCAATGCCCAGAAACAGGATCACAAACAGTGCGAAAGAAGCTACCAGAAAAGCCGTGAACACCAGGCCCAGAGACCTTGAGCTGGCTTTGATGGCCTGCAGTTTGAGCAGTTTTACCCTTACGTCCAGGTACTCCCTCACCAGGGATTTGTTCTCGTTAAAAAAGCTGGAAAAGTTCTTATCGGTGCTCATGTGGGGTTGTTGTAATAAAGGTAGTAAACCCAGCCAGCAATAACCAATAACAAGTAACCTAATCACTATGATTCTGGTTATTGATTTTTAGGTTATTTTCCCTACATTTGCATCGGAAAAAGAAGTTAAAGAAGGGAACGGGAAACGTTCCCTTCTGTTTTTATCACAAATGAGCACGGAGCAACATATTGGTCAAATCAGAGGTCTGGTAGAAGAGGCCATCGCTGAAAAACCAGCCCTTTTCCTGGTGGATGTCAGGATAAAGCCTACGAATAATATCAAGGTCTTTGTAGACGGAGATGAAGGGGTCAGCATTGAATCCTGCGTATCGATAAGCCGAAAACTATATAAGCGTTTTGAAGAGCTGGCCATGTACCCTGACGGAGATTTTTCTCTGGAAGTGTCTTCACCCGGGTTGGATGAACCGCTGAAATTGCGTCGCCAGTATCTCAAAAATGTTGGGCGAAATGTTGAGATCGTGAAGAATGAGGGGGAGGTTGTAGGGGGAGTGTTGAGGAAGGTGGAAGAAGGAAGTGTTGAGTTGGAAGAGACAAAAGGCAAGAATAAGAAGAAAGAAACGGTGGTACACACCATTCCGTTCGATCAAATAAAAACAACAAAAATTCAGGTAGTATTTTAAGAATCCTGTTTTCAGGTAAAAAGAAACGAGTATGGCCAGTATTAACTTGATAGAATCCTTCCAGGAATTCAAAGATGCGGAAA
The DNA here is from genome assembly GCA_004294195.1 of Sphingobacteriales bacterium. Classification (GTDB taxonomy): domain Bacteria; phylum Bacteroidota; class Bacteroidia; order Chitinophagales; family Chitinophagaceae; genus Pollutibacter. The sequence continues at coordinate 1,401 of REAQ01000116.1, forward strand.
ACATCGACCGCCCCACGCTGATGAAAGTACTTGAGGATGTGTTTAAGACACTGCTCAGGAAAAAGTACGGATCAGATGAGAACTTTGACGTGATCGTGAACACCGAAAAAGGTGACCTTGAGATCGTGCGAAGAAGAATGATTGTGGACGATGGTGCCGTGGAGAATCCCCTGGCAGAGATTGCTTACAGTGAAGCCACCAAGATTGAGCCCGACTTTGAAGTGGGTGAAGAATTATATGAAGAGGTAGAGATCATGGATTTTGGCAGGCGCGCCATTCTGGCCGCCAAGCAAACCCTGGCGAGCCGGATCAGTGACCTGAAGAAAAACGTACTGGTTAAAAAATACGGAGACCGTGTAGGTGAGATCATCAGCGCGGAAGTATACCAGGTGTGGAAGAAGGAAGTGTTGTTGCTGGATGAAGATGGCAATGAGCTGATCCTTCCCAAATCTGAACAGATCCCATCGGACTATTTCAAAAAAGGTGAGAGCATCCGTGCGGTGGTGAAGAAAGTGGAACTGAAAAACAACAGTCCCGTCATCATCCTGTCCCGTACGCATTCATCCTTCCTCGCGAAGCTGCTTGAAATTGAAGTTCCTGAAATATTTGACGGCCTCATCGTGATCCGCAAGATCGTTCGTGAGCCAGGTGAACGTGCAAAAGTGGCGGTAGAGAGTTATGACGATAGGATCGATCCGGTGGGTGCTTGTGTGG
>REAQ01000117.1 GCA_004294195.1 Sphingobacteriales bacterium
CTGTACTGGGGTTCATAGATGCTTTTGAGGACGAAACGCTGGGGCAGGCAAGGCAGGGGTTCTTTGATGCGCTGACGGCTGAAGGATACAGCGAAAAAAAAGGCACACTCAAAGTCATTTACCGCAATGCGCAAGGCGAAATGCCTACCCTTACCCAAATCATGGACTATATGCTTGCCCAAAAAGTCCAACTCATAGCTACCAACCCTACCCTTGCTACCCTTGCAGCTGTCCAAAAAACACGCACTACGCCTGTATGTATGATGGTTACGAGCCACCCCAATCTTTTGGGACTTTTGGATAAGCAAGGCAATCCTCCTCCGAATCTTTTTGGCGTATTCGAGACACAGGCATACTTACTTACTGCCATCGAAAACACCCAACAAATATTGCCCAAAATGCGTAGGCTTGGCATCATCTACAACGAAGCCGAACCCCAGTCTGCCGAAGCACTCAAACTCATCACTGAACACAGCAAAACGCTCGGCATCACGATAGAGAGCCTCCCTGTCAATAATTCTTCTGAAACACAGCTTGTAGTCCAAACACTGCTACAAAAAAAATTAGATGCTTTTTTTGCACTGCCTGACAATGTAGTTTTTGCTTCTTTTGAAGTTATCACGCGGACGTGCGCAGAGGCGGGCGTGCCTGTTTTTACGAGCGAAGCGGGCTTGGTAAAGCGCGGAGCGGTAGCCGCTTATGGGGCAGATATGTATGCGTGGGGCTATCAGGCAGGCAAGGAAGCAAGTAAAGTCTTGAAAAATCCCCGCACCTTGCCTGCCCTTACCAAAGTACAGCGATACAAAAAACTATTCAATACACAGGCAGGCAAGGCGTTTGGCTTGAAAAGCGACACTTCTTTTACGCGCATCGAGGCAGGCAAGTTGCCCAAAAATGCCCCCACCAAGGGCATACAAAGCGTTTATCTTTCCGCGCTTTGGCTCGGATTGGCGTACAGTGCGCTGGCATTGGGGATTTTTATTTCTATGCGCATTTTCAATATACCTGACATCACTACAGATGGTAGCTATACTTTGGGCGGAACTATAACGGCTGTATTGCTTATCCAACAAGTGCCTATAACTATAGTAATGTTTGCTTCAGTTTTGGCGGGTGCGGTTGCAGGTATGCTGACAGGTTTTATACATACGCGCTTGAGGGTGCAGGCACTTTTGGCTGGGATATTGGTTATGAATGCTTTACATTCTGTCAATCTCATGTTGCTTGGCAAGGCAAATGTACCGTTGATAGATACGCCCAATTTTTTGGATTCGCTCTCCTCACAGGGCTTGGTATTGGGTTTAGTGGCGGTAGCGTGTTGGGGTGGACTTGCCTACCTACTCCGCACAGATTTTGGATTGGCTATGCGGGCTACAGGCAGTGCCGAGCAGATGATACGCGCCAATGGGGTGAATACAAACCGCATGAAAATCATAGGTTTGGGCATTGCCAATGGACTTACAGCCTTGAGTGGATTTCTAATCGTGCAATATCAAGGCTTTGCAGACATAAACATGGGCATGGGCATTATGATAGTGGGTTTAGGGTCTGTCATCATAGGAGAAGCCCTTGCACAGCTATTAAAAATTCGCGCGATAGCTTTTCAGCTCGGCATGGTTTTGTTGGGAGCAATCGTTTTTAGAGAACTTTTAGCAGTCGCACTTTCTACAGGTTTGCCACACGAGATGTTGCATTTGGCTACTTCACTGATGGTACTTTTGGTGGTAGTTTTTGGAAAAAGAAAGTAGCTTGTCAAGGTCTGCGACCATTGAGAAGCGTACCAAATACTGATTTTGGATACCGTTATAAAACTACTTTTTGCCTCTATTTTTTGATACAAAAAATCTAAGTATATGACAAAATTTGATTAGCGAAGTTAATTTTCTGAATATCAGCTTGTTGGAAGGCTTCTTGTAAGCAGTCAAAACCATATTTAA
>REAQ01000118.1 GCA_004294195.1 Sphingobacteriales bacterium
TCTTGAATCATCATCCGCTTCACCTGCTCCTGTACGGTCTGGCGGATAAATTTGAACTGCCTGAAATAGACCATCTTCACGAGGCCCACCTGCTCATCAGGAGAGATCTTCAATGAATTATCGAGCCAGAATGAATCAATTTGCGGGCCGATTTTCCTGTTGCCGTAGTGGATGCTGTCCAGATATCGCTGCAGGGTATCTCTTCCGATCTGCCTCGCGATCCACTGGAAATGCGGGACCGATGACTGGCGGAACGCTTCGTACAGGGGCAGAGGTTTGTTCCATTCGGGATTACTCCTCACCACGCTATCCCAGGGAATGATGGTGCTATCCGAAGTCACCCGTCCTGTTTGTAGTGCCGCAAGGGCATTGACGATCTTGAAAGTGGATGCTGGCAGGAACCGCATCGTATCCCTTTGCGGGTTGTAGATGATGTGTTCTCCCCTGCTGTTGTCAAACATTGCAAAGGAGCCCTCTACTTTGTATTCATCGAAATACTTCTTCAGGCCTTCTTTTTCTGTAAGGTTGGTGCGGGAACAAGAGGCAATGCCCACCACCAACAACAATCCGATCGCTATTCTCATGCTTTTTCCGTTTTCAAAACACCCAATTCGGTACCCACTTTTAAAAATGCTGTGATCGCCTTATCGAGGTGCGTCTTATCATGCGCAGCACTCAACTGCACCCGGATCCGCGCCTTTCCCTGTGCAACCACCGGATAGAAAAATCCGATCACGTAAATGCCTTCTTCCAGCAACCTGGCTGCCATCTTCTGGGCCAGTGTTGCATCGTATAACATAATGGGGACGATGGGATGATCGCCTGGTTTGATATCAAACCCAGCAGCCGTCATCTGATCCCTGAAATATCGGGTGTTCCATTCAAGCTTATCTCTCAGTTCAGTTGTTTCACTGAGCATGTCCAGCACGGCGATGGATGCACCAACAATGCTAGGGGCAAGCGTATTGGAGAACAGGTATGGCCGGGACCGCTGGCGCAGCATTTCAATCACTTCTTTCCTGCCGCTGGTGAATCCGCCGGAAGCGCCACCCAGGGCTTTTCCAAGGGTACCGGTGATGATATCGATCCGGCCCATCACACCACGGTATTCATGGGTTCCCCTGCCTGTTTTGCCGAGAAATCCGGAAGAATGGCATTCATCGATCATCACTGCAGCATCATACTGGTCAGCCAGCGCACAAATTTTATCCAGTTGGGCAATGGTGCCATCCATGCTGAAAGATCCATCGGTCACAATGACCCTCGTTCTTGCACCTGCCGCTTCTTTGAGTTTAGCTTCAAGGTCTTCCATATTATTATGGAGGTAGCGGAACCGCTGAGCCTTACAAAGTCTTACCCCATCAATGATGGATGCATGGTTCAATTCGTCAGATATGATCGCGTCCTGGTCGTTAAATAAAGGTTCAAATACCCCGCCGTTGGCGTCAAATGCCGCAGCATACAGGATGGTATCCTCCGTGCCGAGGAAGGTAGAGATCTTCTGTTCCAGTTCCTTATGGATGTCTTGTGTACCACAGATGAAGCGCACGCTGGAAAGGCCGTACCCCCTGTGGTCAATGTATTTCTTAGCTGCCGAAACCACTTTGGGATGGGAACTTAGCCCGAGGTAATTGTTGGCGCAGAGGTTGATCACCTGCTTGTTGCCTACTCTTATGACGGCGCCCTGCGGGCTTTCTATGATCCTTTCGGTCTTAAACAATCCATTCTGCCTGATCTCCTCCAGTTCATGTTTCAGGCGCTCTACCATTTTCTCGTTCATAATCAGTGTTTAGGAACAACAAATATACTAAAACAGTTAACATATCCGTAGTTATTTATAACATATCTTAGAAACAATAAATAACTATTATAGATTTCATCGGTTTGTGGGAAACGTTTTTTTGAAATATTTCTACGAGACATAATA
>REAQ01000119.1 GCA_004294195.1 Sphingobacteriales bacterium
GGCACTCCTGTTTTTATCGATCTCCTCTTTTGTATTTGCACAAAGAGAGCCGGATCAGACCTTCATGAAGAGTATCCGCACCATCAAATTATTCCGATTTGGTGACCAGGCTACTTATCCCATCATGGAACTGGGTACTACCCAGCAACTCGAATTGCACTTCGATGATATGGATGCCGATGTGAAGTATTATTACTACACTTTGGAGATGCGCAACGCAGACTGGTCGCCCGTACAGATGGGGTATTTTGATTACATCAAAGGATTCACCCAGCAAAGGATCAACACCTACCGTGTGTCTTCAGCCATGCTCACGCGCTACACCCATTACACTACCAATTTGCCTGACCGGAACATGGTACCCACTAAAAGCGGCAACTATCTGTTGAAAATTTTTTTGAATGGAGATACCACCCAGCTTGCTTTCACGCGCAGGATCCTGGTGGTAGACAACAAAATGGCTGTGGCCACCCAGATCCAGCAGCCCTTTAACCAACAGGCCTTCAAAACTCACCATCGGTTACTCGTGCAGGTGAGTACGAAGGGGATCGATATCCGATACCCGCAGCAACAAGTTAAACTCTTTGCCTTGCAGAACTTCCGATGGGATAATGCCTTACAAAATGTACCGCCCACATTTCTGAAACAGGATATGCTTTCTTTTGTCAACGAACAGGAGATGCTGATGCCAGCGATGCGGGAATGGCGATGGCTGAACATCCGTAGTTTTCGCTTGCTGGGCGATCGCGTAACCAGTCAGCAGAACACCAATAAGATTTTTGAAGTCACCGTCAATGAGGATCTCAGCAGGGTAGGAACGCCGTACTATTTTTTCCGCGATTATAACGGCATGTTTGTAACGGAAACAGTGGAGAAGATCAATCCATTCTGGGAAGCGGATTATGGCACCGTGAATTTCAGTTACAAGCCCGCGGCCGGGCAACCGTATAGAAAGGAACTATACCTTTTTGGGGAGATCAGCAATTATGGGAAAGACCCCGCCGCTAAAATGATCTACAATGCAGAAAAGCAAGTGTATGAGGGCACGATGTACCTCAAGCAGGGATACTATGATTATGTGTATGGATTATTTGATCCTGCCTCTAAGCGTTTCGACATGGACGTAACGGAAGGAAATGTTTGGGAAACAGAGAATACCTATCTCGTATTGATTTACTACAGAGAATTGGGTGGCAGATACGATCAGTTGTTGGGATTGCAGGCGGTGAATTCTCAATTTGCAAGACCGAACTAATATTCATTTACGCCATCTTCCTTGCATCTTCCAGGAACTTCGCCAGTCCCAGGTCCGTCAATGGATGCTTCAGCAGTCCAAGGATGGATTCTATTGGGCAGGTACAAACATCAGCACCTAATTCGGCTGCTTTAACGATGTGTAATGGACTGCGGATAGACGCAGCCAGGATCTCAGTTTTGAAACTTTGAACACTATAGATATGAGAGATCTGACCAATCAGTTCCATGCCATCCCAATTGCTGTCATCGATCCTTCCAATAAAGGGTGAAACGTAGGTGGCGCCTGCTTTTGCAGCGAGGATAGCCTGACCCGCAGAAAAGACCAGGGTGCAATTGGTGCGGATTCCATTGTCTGTGAACCATTTGATGGCTTTGATACCATCTTTGATCATCGGCACTTTCACCACGATGTGTGGGTGGATAGCCGCGAGTTTTTTACCTTCTTCAACGATGCCGGCGAAATCGGTACCCAGCACTTCCGCGCTCACATCTCCGTCCACGATATCGCAGATGGCTTCGTAATGCTTTGCAACAGCTTCTTCGCCTTTAATGCCTTCCTTCGCCATGAGGGAAGGATTGGTGGTTACCCCGTCCAGAACGCCAAGATCATTGGCTTCCTTGATTTGAGCGAGATTGGCAGTGTCGATGAAGAATTTCATATAATAAG
>REAQ01000024.1 GCA_004294195.1 Sphingobacteriales bacterium
TATTTGTTGGTCATCCAGCGAGGCAGTAATCTCATTTTCAATAGAATATACCATAAAAGTAAGGGTTTATCTCCCAAATGGAAAAGTGAAAAGATAAAGGGAGAAGTGTGAAGTCAGCCTTCGCACCTCTCCCTTCATCTTCTCCCTTTCAACAATCAGGGATGCGTTAAACCTTTAGCAGATCCTTTCACAAGGGTCAGTTTCCATTCCTGGCCACTTTGAGACACGCCAGCCATGATATCGGCATATCCATCCCCGTTGATGTCTCCTGCAGTAGCTACGGAAAGACCAAGGTTAACGCCGGGATAGTTTTGCTTGTTGAGGATAATGCTGTTGGTGGAAACGCCGGTTCGGGAACCATAATAAATGAACACATTTCCTATGGGATCTTGCACATTGTTGCTATATGCCCCTGCAATCAGTTCGCCATATCCGTCCCCATTGATATCGCCTGCAGCGTTTACTGAAATCCCGAGATTCCCATCGATCTGATTCCCCGTCATGGTCCAGTCTGGGTATAAACTGAATCCATTGGCAGAGCCCATATACACAAAAAGTTTACCAACATTGCTCATTTTGTCGTCAAACCGATTGGCGCCAACCACTACATCTGAGAAGCCATCGCCATTCAAGTCGCCGGCACAAGCCACGGAATTGCCGAAACTGGCATCTGCCTGGTTGCTTTCGCCCGTCCATGCGGGTGCCTGCGTCATACCACCATACGTACCGAGGTAGAGATAAGCCCGGCCTTCATTGGTCTGGCCATGATCATAACCTGGCGCACCTACCACGATATCGCCAAAACCATCGTGATTCACATCTCCTGCGGAGGAGACGGATTTTCCGAAGAAAGCATTCACCTGGTCTGATTGCGCGGTGAAGTAGGGTGTTTTGCCCAGGCCGGAAGCAGATCCGAGATAAACGAATATTTTACCTTCATTGGTTTCACCATCGTCATAATAACTGGCACCCACTACCACATCGGCATATCCATCTTTATTAACATCACCGGCTGTGGATACCGAAGCCCCAAAGAATGCATTCGCCTGATTTCCTTCCATGATCCATGAAGGATTGGTGTCAAGTCCTGAAGGAGATCCATAATATACAAAAACGGCGCCTTCATTTTCTTCTCCATTGCTGAAGCGTGGTGCACCTACTACTACATCAAAATAACCATCACCATTTACATCACCCGCAGAGCCAATGGATTCTCCATAGTTGGTTCCGCCTTTGCCTTCACTGGTCCATGCTGCCGCACTTCCAATACCATTTCCTGTTCCCAGAAAGAGTTGTACCCTTCCATCCTTGCTTACTCCAAATACGTTATTATATACGCTGACGAGCACATCTGAATAGCCATCGCCATTAACATCACCTGCGGGCGATAAATAATAACCCACAGCATTTTCTGGGCGATGCGAACGGGAAAACGATGAAAAAACAAGCGCAGTGACTGCGAAGAGAAGTGTTTTAGACAGGAAACGTGTACACATAATCCAAAGCTTTTTTTGTGGTAATGGCGACTTGGCTTTTGGATAGGGCTACTGAATTGGAAGTTTCCTGTAGGATTTGAGCTGTAAAAGTAGGCATAGAATCCCAGAAAGCAAAGGGTAGGATATTCTTAATACCTCTGCTGGTGCTGGTTTCAGGATCACATAACAAAAAAGCCACAGCTAATGCCATGGCTTTTAATACATTGCGAAAAGGTTACCTTATTTTCCGAAACGAAACTTTCCTTTAGGATAAATCGCATTAGATCCCAGCGCCTCTTCAATGCGAAGCAACTGGTTGTATTTAGCCATACGGTCTGTACGGGAAGCTGAACCAGTTTTGATCTGTCCGCAATTCAATGCCACGGCCAGGTCAGCGATGGTAGTGTCTTCTGTTTCACCACTGCGGTGACTCATGATAGACGTATAGCCATTGGTTTGGGCCAATTGTACCGCATTGATGGTTTCCGTAACCGTGCCGATCTGGTTCACCTTGATCAGGATGCTGTTTGCGATACCTTCATTAATACCCTTCTGCAGCCTCTTCACATTGGTTACAAACAGGTCATCACCCACCAATTGGCATTTGTTGCCGATGGCCAGCGTATGTTTTTTCCATCCTTCCCAATCATCTTCAGCCATACCATCTTCAATAGAGATGATCGGATACTTATTCACCCAGTTTGTCCAGTAGTCAACCATTTCATCTCTGCTGATGGTTTTCTTGGAGCTCTTGTAAAAAGTATAGGTTCCGTCTTTTTCATTATACATTTCGCTTGTGGCCGCATCCATCGCAATGGAAACCTGTGTGCCGGGCTGATAACCAGCGGCCTCAATGGCCTGAAGTACCGTTTCGATGGCTTCTTCATTGCTCTGGATCTCCGGTGCAAATCCACCTTCATCACCTACGTTGGTACTATATCCTTTTTTCTTCAACACTGATTTCAGGTGGTGGAAGATTTCAACACCCCAACGAAGGCCATCGCTGAACGTTTCTGCACCTATCGGCATCACCATGAATTCCTGGAAATCAATTTTGTTATCTGCGTGTGCACCACCATTCATGATGTTCATTAATGGAATGGGAAGTGTGGTGCTGTTCACGCCACCGAGATAACGATAAAGAGGGAGGTTGCTTTCGATGGCTGCTGCTTTGGCAATGGCCATAGATACGGCCAGTGTTGCGTTTGCACCAAGTTTGTTTTTATTTTCCGTGCCATCGATCTCGATCAGCCTGGAGTCAATAAATGCTTGTTCATTGACATTAAGACCGATGAGCTGATCTGCAATTTCTTCGTTCACATTGTGTACTGCTTTGAGTACACCTCTGCCCATATAGATCGATTTGTCATTATCCCTCAGTTCAACGGCTTCGTGTTTGCCGGTGGATGCGCCAGATGGCACTGCGGCCCTTCCAAGTGCGCCGTTCTCTGTGATCACATCTACCTCAACAGTTGGGTTTCCTCGGCTATCAAGAATTTGCCTGGCGCGTACATCGGTAATAAAGCTCATTTCAGTTCTTTTTATTGTTGACTATTTAAGGTTGGCCGTAAGGTCCCGAAATACTTCTTCGAGGTTGCGGCTTTCGGTCTGCAAAGAAACGATATTCAGGCTATGCTGCAAAGCCATCTCCATCAGTTGTTTGTTAAGTTGTTCGGTATCATGGGTGCCCAGCAACCAGCTGTTTGCGTCTTTTTTTTCCGCCTTGATCACCGCCGGGAGCCTGTTTAGCCATTCCTGTTCCAGCACTTCCCTGAAACTTACACGGATAGAAAGATGCTTGGATCCACGGGATAGGTTCTCCAGTTTGTCGTCAGCCACCAGCTTCCCCTTATTGATGATGATCACACGGTCACAAAGCGCCTCCACTTCCTGCAGGATATGGGAAGAGAACAAAACGGTTTTCGCTTCACCGAGTGTTTTGATCACATCCCGGATCTCGATGATCTGGTTAGGATCCAGACCGGAAGTTGGCTCGTCAAGGATCAGCACTTCAGGATCATGGATGAGTGCCGCAGCCAGGCCCACCCGCTGCTTATAGCCTTTAGACAACTGCCCGATCTTTTTATGTTTTTCCGGTGTAAGCCCGGTAATACCGATTACTTTTTCGATGGCCTGATGCGGGTGGGCAACCTGGTGAACGCCGGCAATAAACTCGAGGTATTCCCGCACATACATATCGAAATAGAGTGGGTTGGCCTCCGGGAGGTAGCCGATCTTTTTCTTGCGTTCATTGATGGGGTCACTGGATTTGATGCCTGCCACTTCAACTGAACCGCCATCTGGCTCAAGGTAGCCGGTGATCATTTTCATGGTGGTGGATTTTCCGGCACCATTGGGCCCGAGGAAACCAACGATCTCGCCTTTGCTGATGCTGAAAGAAACATCATCAACGGCCCGTTGTTCACCGTATAGTTTTTGTAAGCCCTTGACAGTGATAGACATTGTCCAAAGATAAGAACTACCAACTAGCAATTGGCAATTAACAATTTACAACTAGCAATTGGCACTAGTATTTGGAAGTTGGCGTTTGGTGGGTCACTAACTACCAACAACCAGTGCTAATTGTAAATTTCCAATTGTCAATTGTCAATTACTGTTGTATTACGACCGTGGTTCCTATCGGCAACATTTCATACAACTCAAAAATATCAGAATACTTTGTGGAGATACAGCCATTGGTCCAGTTCATAAACTTGTCAACGGCATATTCTTCGCTGGGTTTTGTTCCGTGAATACCGATTCCCCCGCCAATTTTGGCTGACTTAGGAATAGCGCCCTGGGTTCTGCGGTCCTGGAACCGCTTGAGGCTTTCGTCATTGGGATAATCCAGCAGAAGGAAACATCCCCAGTCTTTGTGGTATTTTTTGGCAACGATCTTAAAGCTGCCATCGGGCGTGAGCCTGTCGCCTTCCATCTTTTTATCGGACTGGTTTTTACTGCCGAAAACAACCGGATAGGTGGCTACCCAGCCGTCAGTGTCATAGACGGTCATTTCATATTCGGATTTATCGATCACCACTTTATAGGGTGAAGACGGCGTCGAGAATCCAAGCAGGTACGAAAGAATGAGCAACAACATAGCTTAACGATGATATTATATTCAACGTTTAAAGCTCAACACTATTTTGTTAAGGGGGAGATAAGAAAACGTGAATTTTAATAAAATACACATTCTCATAGCCTTAATGGCTCACTGCGGCACTAAGTGTTTTTGCTTCAGCGATCATTTCTTTCAGGGTGTCAATGGCGGGAACCCGTCCACTCAGGCCAAATTTCTCATTGACGTCCAGCAGTTTGGCGCGCAGATTTTCTGCGTTGCGGGTGGCAAATTCTTTCACGGAGTCTACGCCTGCCGCTTCCAGCAATTCAGAGATCTGACCAGCCACGCCCTTGATGCGCATCAGGTCCGCATGATTCACCCAGGTAAGGATCAGGGACTCCGGAATACCGGTTTTGTCCGCAAGGGCAACCCTGTCGCTCTTTTTTCCACCGTAATGTAAGAGGTCTGAAGTTGTATTGATGCCAATGCGGCCCAGTTTTTCCGCGTAGGTTGGGCCGATGCCTTCGATGTCGATTACTTTGTAGGGCATAGTTTCAATTAAAAAGTCAAAAGTCAAAATTAAAAAGTACTTACCAATGACGGCAATTTACTTTTTTAATTTTGACTTTTTACTTTTGAATTTTCTTACCAGGTGTCCGCACTAAACCGGACGCCTACATTGTATGGATACTGTTCAACACCATATTTGTGGAGGGGAGTGAAGGCGTAGGATCCAAAGAGTTTTACAGGACCAATGCCCAGTTCTGCAACATAGGCCAGCTTCCACCTTTCCAGGTTGAAATCGGTTTTTTCTTTTTGTTTGCCGCGTTCATCACTCTTTTGTTTCTGACGAGCACTATAGAGGAACCCACCACTAACGCCTACGCTCAGTTGTATGCCGCCGTTGCGTGCATTTGGCGTTGTATTAATATTCAGCATCAATGGCGCCGTAAAGTAATCCGCTGCAAGTTTATTTTTTGAGAACAGCACATCATCCCTTTTTACGAAAACGGTACCGCCGTCTACGTAGGTGATGGGTGTTTTGTAGTAGTAGTTATTATTCTCTATACCGAAACCATACTGCAGGTTGATCACATGTTTATACAGATTTAAACGTTGCATGAAAAACCATAGACTGAAATTAGAAATCCTAATCCCTTTGGTTGAGAAATCGCCTTCGTATAACGGGTTACCCTGTGGATTCTGTAGAAAGCCCTGTGCCTCTGCGGTATTATAATTCGTTTTGTCGTTAAACCCTGAATAACCGATATCAAATACCAGCCAGTTGGTGCTGATGTTGCTGCGTTTATAGGTTCTTTTTTTGTACGTGGGATTGTGGGTGACGTCATAGTTTGAACCGCCCTTGTTGACGATGATAATGCTTCCTACACGGATGGTATCACCGCCTTCCCTGGGTTTGGTTGTGTCCGATTGGCTATATCCTGCCTGGTAACATGCTGCTGCCAGCATGAGCATCATTAACTTTTTCATACATCCTTGTTTTTGTGTCTTTAATTTATCTGGGTAATCCTATTTCGAAGTTGGCAACTTTCACCACCGCTTTTTCAGGATCGGGGTTTGTTGCTTTATTGTAGATGCGGTTTACTTTTCTGATCAGGCCCCGGAATCCTTTTCTGGACTTGGTTTCATCGCCGGTAAACTCTTCCTGGCCATTGAACTGTTCCTGGTTCAACGCATCAGAAACATAATCTGTTTTTACATTCATTGCTAAAGCGTCCTGAACTTGCGTGGTGTTGCTCTGAGGTATTTCAATACCCGGCACAACTAGTTTTTCCTCAGTTCCTTTATCTGTCTGCTCCACTTGTACTGATGTTGTATTGGTGTTACGATCAACAGAAGCGTATGTTACAGGTGATGCATTTTTATTGTTTGGAATTTTCCCTTGCTGCGTTTGCAAAATAGTTGCCGTTGCATTTGAAACATCAATTTGTTTCAAATGCTGTTGATCATTTACCACGGATTGAAGTGATGCCAGCTTTTGATCATTAGGCTCATCGGTTTGTGTTGATGTTGTTTTCTGATCACCGGCCCCTCCTTGTTCTACCTTAGCAACAACTGGCCCGATGGTGGTTTCAGCCGCAGGCTGACGGTTCAGCCATAACAGTCCGGCCAGCATGATCACAGCTGCAGCAACGGCAACCCTGATCCAGCGCATCTGGAAGATTACGGCAGGTTTTTTCTCATGGCGGTATAAAGAAGCCTTATAAGGGAAAACAATTGTTTCTTCTGGCAACTTGGTCTGTTTCAGCAATTCAAGGTTTTGCAAGGCTTCGGGGTTTGCCTTGGTGAATGCTTCTACCTCAGCCGCGCGCGAAGTACTCAACTCTCCATCGATCCATTGAATTTGTAGCTCTTCAATATTACCGGCATGGACCTCACTTGCATTCCTGAACAGTTCTTCTTTACCCAGGAAGCTAACCGTTTCTGGCGTCAGCCGGGTCTCAAGGTACATGTCCAGTTCAGGCTTCAGTTCAGGATGCTCCAGCACAAATGCTTCCACATCCTTTCTTTCCTGCGCAGTCAACTCCTCGTCAACATACAAAAGGAAGTACTCCTCGTAGTTATCTATATGTATGGGTTGACGTTTCATGATCTTTTCTTTAAATGACGTTTTCGGGTTTTACAAGGTAATTCTTCAATTGTACCCTAGCCCTGTGCAGGTACACTTTCACCTGGCTTTCGCTGAGACCCATGATCTTTCCGATCTCTTCATATGAATAGCCTTCATAGTCTTTCAACATCACCAGTGACCGTTGGGTCTCATTCAAACGCGCCAGGGCTTCATTCAGTATTTTCTTCAGGTTGTCCTGCGGTTTGTTCGCCACTTTTGCCGTTTCTGCAAACTCACCCTTCAGACTCACCCTGCTGACTTTCCTCAAATGGTCTATCATCGTATTATGGGCAATGGTGAACAGGTAAGATTTTGCCGTCAGCACGTCAACCCCTTCCCTGTTGCGCCAGAGTTTCTCAAAAGCGGACTGCACCACGTCCCGGGCGTCATCCTCATGGCGTAAGTTCTTGAGAATGAACCGGTATACATTGTCTGCATAGCTTTTTACGCATTCATTGTACTCTCTTTCGGTCATGTGTTTGTTCTGGCGTGAAATTACCTTTCTATGGGGTAATACGGACGAAGAAAAGAATAGTTACAAAAAAACCTCCAAAAGGAGGTAAAATTAGCTAATAGCTATTTGCTAATAGCTATTATAGTTTGACGATGTTTTCCCAAAGCTGAAGTGAGGCGCGCTTTAATGCAGTTCCCTGGGCGGGCTCCTTGCAAATTTCTTTTTCTGGGGCGGCCTCCTGGCTTTTGGAGCCTTTAATTCCTATCCATGCGCTTAAAACCAAAGCTGTGCAGCATACGATCATCCATATGGTCATTTTCCCGGCTCTCATCTCAGTCTGTTTGATATATATGACGAAGATATTAGGGAAAAGTTACAGGAAAGGTTAATTATTCTTAAAAGTACCGATACTTAATCAAGAGGTTAGAGGGTGGAGGGCAGGGGGCAGAGTTGGCACCCGCTCTGCCCCCTGCCCTCCACCCTCTAACCTTTC
>REAQ01000120.1 GCA_004294195.1 Sphingobacteriales bacterium
GAACTCACGTGCACCAGTTTACGCACGCCGCCCTCCAGACAGGCATTTACCACATTGGCAGTGCCCTGTACGTTCACATGCATCAGTTCGTTTCTTTTGGAAGGATTGAATGATACCAGTCCCGCGCAGTGATATACTTCCTGCACAGACGAACAGATCTCATCCAACAGAACGGTATCAAACAGGCTGCCCTTGATCCACTCGATGGCATCAATTTCTTCCTGTGTGAGCAGGGAGGGGTAGCGGGACCTGTAAAGGGCCTTTACTTTTTCTCCTTTTTGAAGCAACTGCCTGAGCAGGTAGCCCCCAACCAATCCTGTACCACCGGTTACAAATACCATATGCTGATTAATAGGTGAAATAGCCTTCGCCTGTTTTTCTGCCCAGCGTACCCTTGGCCACTTTTTCTTCCTGCAGTGGGGATGGCCTGAATCTTTCAGGCTTTCCAAAAGCTTCATACAATGACTTGGTCACGGCAAGATTAATGTCATTGCCGATGAGGTCCATGAGTTTAAACGGACCCATCCTAAAACCGGCATTCTCCATCACCTGGTCCAAAAGGGCATAGTCCATGGTGCCGAGTGCCGCGATGCGCAAAGGCTCCAAATAAAAATGCCTCGCAACCCTGTTCACGATGAAGCCGGGTGCATCCTTGCAAACAACGGCTGTTTTCCCCATCCGCTCCACCACTTCAGTGGCGGATTGCAACACTGTTTCGCTGGTCCATGGGGTATACACCAGTTCCACCAGTTTCATCACCTGTGCCGGATTGAAAAAATGCAGCCCACAAACCCTTTCTTTGTGATCTACGTCCGCAGCAATTTCTGTTAATGATAGCGATGAGGTGTTGGATGCAAGAATCGTATGCGGGCCGTTGAGTGCAGCGAGCTGTGCAAACAATGCCTGTTTCACATCGGTCTTTTCAACAATGGCTTCTATCACCAGGTCTGCTTTACATGCCTCTATCTGATTGTGAAACTGCAACCGGGCTAAGGTGGCCGTTTTTTCTTCCACAGTGATCTTTTCTTTGCTTACCAGCTGCGTAAGGTTGCTTGTGATGGCCTCTTTTGCACGGGTCAGCGCAGCTGCTGCCGGGTCATACAATATTGTCTCAAAACCTGCACGTGCCGCTGTTTCAGCAATACCGGATCCCATGGTGCCCGCACCACAAACCAGGATCCTTTGTATTGAGTTTTGCTGCATGCCTATGTGGCCGAAGTGAACTGTTGGAGAAAACGAACATCGTTCTCACTGAACAAACGGATATCATTGATGCCATACTTCAACAAGGCCGGCCTTTCCACACCCATGCCAAATGCGAAGCCTGTATGTTTTGAGCTGTCGATTCCGCAGTTCTCCAATACATTCGGATGTACCATTCCACAGCCAAGGATCTCCAGCCAGCCGGTGCGTTTGCAAACGGAGCATCCGCTGCCATTGCAAAGCATACAGCTGATGTCCATCTCCGCACTGGGTTCCGTGAATGGGAAATAACTGGGCCTGAACCGCACTTTCACATCCTTGCCAAACATCTCCTGCACAAAAAAGTAAAGGGTCTGCTTGAGGTCCGCGAAAGAAACGTTCTCATCGATATATAAACCTTCCACCTGGTGGAAGAAGCAATGGCTGCGTGAGCTGATGGTTTCATTACGGTACACGCGGCCGGGGCAGATGATCCTGATGGGCAGCTGTCCTTTTTGCATCTCGCGGATCTGGATATTTGAGGTGTGTGTACGCAACAGCCAATCGGGGTTCTGGGATAAATAAAAAGTATCTTGCATATCCCTGGCTGGGTGGTTCTCTGCAATATTCAGTGCAGTGAAATTGTGCCAGTCGTCCTCAATCTCCGGACCTTCCGCTACGGCAAAACCAAGTTTCTGGAAGATCGATACAATTCGGTTACGCATAAGCGTTTACGCATAAGCGTTACCGGATGCCTGCTACCGGTTTGCAATGGATCGCCGGGGAGGGTGAGATCGATGTGGTGCGCCGCTTTGGCATCAGCATCACCGATGCCGGCTTTGAGGGTTTCAAACTTTTCTTCTGCAAATTGCTTGAATCCGTTCATCACCTGCCCAAAGGTTTTTTTCTCGTCAATCGGAACATTTTTCATTTCCCCCATGAGGGATTTGACCAGGCCTTTGGAGCCCAGGTATTTTGTCCGGAATTGTTCCACTTCATCGGCAGTAGCGGCTACTGCTTCGGCAATTTCTTTTTTGTATTGCTCGATCTGTTGAATAATGCTGTCCATCCCGGCAAAGGTAAGCGAATCAAACCTACACTTTCATACTTCCATACATCCACAGTTTCTTTACATTTGCCTATGCTCGATCTCACTGATTTTCTTGATCCTGTTGATCCCTACCTGTTGTCTGAAGACATGGGCTACAAAGAAGGCCAGATCGGCCGGTCCGTGCATGCATACATCGATGAATTCCCTGATCTTACGCATCATGAGCTGGTGATCCTGGGTTGCGGGGAGCAACGCGGCGCGGGACAGGGGGGTGGCAGTAATGCCGCTCCGGACGCCATCCGCCATGAGTTTTACAGCCTGTATTTCTGGCACAAGGACATTGCAATTGCGGACCTTGGCAATATCCGTTATGGCGCTACCCTTGGAGACCTTATGGGAGAAACTATCAGAAGAGTTTTTGCGCTTACTACCGAAAACGATTTCTATGCTCGCTTCCATTGTGAGCAGTTTACTATTCATGGAGACCCTGCTTTGAGGTTATATAATTATGCAAAACCTGATTATGTGATAGAGGAACCGCAAGTAAAAATTTCGCCAAATTTTATTTCAATAGCAGAGACATCTTTTAAAGTAGATGCAAGTTTTATGAATCTTGGAAAGGCTATTGATAAGAAGATTGTAATTGAACTCAAAAGAACCTATCCTGACAATACTTTTTCTATAGTGAGAGATACCATTTCGGGTATTCATTATGAAGACTCTCTTTCTTATGAATTGCCCATCGTTGCTACAAGAGATAAAGGGTTGAATAAAATATCAATAACAGTCGATGTCGATAATGTGGTTGATGAGGCTTTTGAAACAAATAATACTGTAACAAAGGAATTTTATATTATTGAGGATGAAGCAAGGCCGGTTTATCCATATA
>REAQ01000121.1 GCA_004294195.1 Sphingobacteriales bacterium
GATAACCGTTGCCCACGTTGCCGCACAGGGAAGATCTTTAAATCATCCAATCCTTATGATCTCAAAAATATCGTGAACATGAACCATACTTGTCCGGTATGCGGACAGCCAACAGAAATTGAAGTGGGCTTCTATTATGGTACTGGTTACGTCAGCTATGCATTGACGGTAGCTTTTAGTGTGGCAAGTTTCATTGCATGGTGGGTGATCATCGGATTTTCTACCGAAGACAATCGATTCTTTTACTGGCTCGGCATCAACGCCTTGCTGCTGATCCTTTTTCAGCCCATCATCATGCGGCTCTCCAGAAGTTTATGGTTAAGCTGGTTCGTGAAATACGATCCACAATGGCGCACCAACAAAGTGGATAGACTGGAGCGAATCATTCCGGACCAGATGGAAGGCCTCAACTGAAGAGATACACTTATTGACAGGCCTTTAGCAAATCCTTGGCGCTATAGTTTGTTCCAAATAATATCTTTGCGCCAACCAACCAATGGATACTGTCCATGTTCACCCGCCTGAAACCCTGGCTAAAACGATCCACAGTAATGATACTGGGTCTGCTGTTCTACAGCGGTCTCAGGGCACAGGATGATGTATCCGATCTTTCTACAAGGCAACCGCTGAACATCATCATCGCTTCCCGGATCCGCACATTTGATGCTGCCTCGATCAGTTTTCAGGCGCAGGCAGGCATACAGAAGATCTTTCATCGCAGGCGGTTGTACCTCGTGTATGTGAATGGTATTGAAGAGGCAGCGGCACGCATTGAGAAACTGATGAAGAAAAAAAATGCAAGGATCAAAAACCTGTGGTTTGATAGCCATGGATATTTCGGCAGAAGGGTTGCGCTCTTTGAAGTGGGCCGGGATGAAGTGAATTACCAAACCATTTACGAAGAACATATTCGTAAATCACTACAAAGGATCGGTAAATATTGCGACAGCTCCACCATTGTTTCACTAGGGTCTTGTTACTCCGGTGCAACCTTCATCCTGGCAGCGAGGGACAGTTTTCCGCAGCAACGCATGAATGGCGATTCACTGATGAAATCCATCAGTGAAGTACTAGGAAACAGCATGGTTTATGCAAGTCCAAGTTGGGTGATGACCAAAGCCTTTGTGTTTGGCAATTCCTATGCGCTTGCTGGCGGGCCCGGTGCTAAAAAATTCCATGACCCTTTGCTGATACAAGCTTGGGAAACAGTGGGCCAGTGGACCGCTTACCATGCTAATACGCAGACTTTTTCACCGATGTCAACTGTAGCGATGGATGGCAAGGGAAATATCATGGTGAAGCCCAAACCCTTTCTCAATACAGCTTCGCGTTTTGATCACCAACAGCGTGTGATCAACAACCTGAAGCCCGGTAATTACTCACCGAAATGGTTTGTGAAATATCGATTGCCTAAGCATTACCGCTAATGAATTCACATCCTTTCTCCGCAATCATGTACACCGGAGCGTTGGTATTTCCCGTTGTAATGGTAGGCATAATTGACGCATCGATGACGCGAAGTCTTTGTATACCATGCACCCTGAGATGATCATCTACCACGGCCATCGGATCATGTCCCATCTTACAAGTACCCACCGGATGATAGAGGGTCTCCATGCTTTTCTCAATATGCGCTTTTAATTCATCATCGTTGCTGCGTTGAGAAGGAAAGTTCACCCCTTGTCCGATGGATTTAAACGCGGGTGCTTCTGCGATTTCAATCGCCTTCTTTAATCCCCATAACAAAGTCTCCTGGTCTTCAGGCACAGAAAAGAAATTGGGCGGGATGATGGGCGCAGCATGCGCGTCATTGGAAGCAAGAGTTACATATCCCCTGCTTTGAGGGCGTACGAGGATCGACAACACTGCGTAGCCGTCGTGGTGCGGAAAGGTCTTAAGGTTGTAAATATCTG
>REAQ01000314.1 GCA_004294195.1 Sphingobacteriales bacterium
TATATGCATGATACCAATGCCAGGGGAATGTTCTCACGAAGCAGCAGGGCATTGAGCCATGGCTGTGTAAGGGTGCAATCCTGGGATACCCTGGCCAGGTTCCTGTTGGCCAGGGATACGGCCAATATTAAGGTGGATACGGTGAAAGCATGGATGACCCGGCAGGAAAAACATATGGTCCCCCTCAGAAAAAGGGTGCCGGTATATTTAAGGTATTTCACATGTGAGGTTGCCGAAGATGGCAGGATACGGTTTTATGAGGATATTTATGGCGATGATAAGTTGTTGAGGATGAAGTACTTAGCTAAAAAATAAGCGAGTTTTAGCTCTTTTTCTGGTTTTTGGGCTGGTTTTTGCAGTTCTTGGGCAGCCAGGCAAGTGCGTTTTGACCCGAGGAAATGGCGTATGACCCAAAAACCATGATGATGAAGCACATTTTTACATTATGGATCTCGATGATGGCCCTTTTATCCGGCGCTTTTGCACAGGATAATTCGGCTTCTTACGTGAGTGCATATGGATCTGTGAGTACGCGGAACGGTAAACCATCAAAGATCCAATACGGCACTGCGAGCTACTACCACGATAAATTTGAGGGTAGAAAAACGGCCAATGGCGAGATTTTCACGCAAAAAGGTATGACCTGTGCCCACAATACACTACCCCTTGGCACCTGGGTCCGTGTTACCAATTTGAGTAATAAGAAAACAGTTGTGGTTCGGGTAACCGATCGGCTGCATCACAAAAATCCCCGTTTGGTGGATCTTTCAAAAGCTGCGGCTAAAAAATTGGCTTATACCGGAAAAGGCCTCACTAAAGTAAAGGTGGAAGTGCTCGGGAAAAATCCTCCTGAAACGGTAGCTATAAAATAATTTTTACGCTTCGCACGGCAGGGTATAATTTTGCGCTCAATTCAGCAAACTGCCGTTTATGAAAAAATTCATTTTAGGATTTTTAGCCTTGTGTCCTGTGTTGTTCTCCATGGGCCAGGATGTGGTCCCTCCGAAGACCTCTTATAAGAAGAATCACACCCTTGGCGTGCATTTTACATTACATGATTTCCAGACTGCTGCCGAAATCAAGCAGAATGGACTTAGTGAAGTATTAGAAGCGGGTCAATGGTATAAAACCGGAAGGATGAATCCTGGTTTAGCGGTGTCTTATTCCAAAGGGTTGACAGAAAATATTGATTTCATGGGTCGCCTGGGTGGATCACTGTTGAAGTATCCTATTCCCAACAAGCCCACTGCTGTCAATGACAAGCTTCTTCTTGAAGCAGATGCCAACATTAATGTGAAACTGTTGAGTGATCGTTATTGGGTATCGCCCTTCATCAGCGCTGGTTTCGGTGCAAGTGTTTGGAACGGATATTTTGGTGCATATATTCCTACTGGTCTTGGTCTTCAAGTAAATTTCTTCCAGGAAACATTCCTGTTTGTACAGGCACAATATCGTGTTCCTGTTACATCTGGAACAACTGCCCGTCACCTGTTCTATAGCTTTGGTATTGCAGGTAACATCGGTAAGAAAAAAGAACCTGTGGTTTTGGCGCCTCCTCCGCCACCACCGCCTCCTGCTGATACAGACAATGACGGCATCATCGATTCTCTCGATGCTTGTCCCACCGTGCCTGGTTTAGCGAAATACAAAGGTTGCCCCATCCCTGATACAGATAAAGATGGTATCAATGATGAAGAAGATAAATGTCCCACTGTACCAGGCCTCGCCAAGTTCCAGGGCTGCCCAGACAGGGATGGTGATGGTATCCAGGATTCAGAAGACAAGTGTCCTGATGTAGCTGGCCTTGCCCGCTACCAGGGATGTCCTATTCCTGATACGGATAATGATGGTGTGAACGATGAAGAAGATAAGTGCCCAACGATCCCAGGTGTTGCTGAGAACTTC
>REAQ01000025.1 GCA_004294195.1 Sphingobacteriales bacterium
GTTGACATAATCGCCATAAGCCATCTCGCGGGAGGGGTTCAATAAATACAAGGTGCTTTGCCAGACCCTTAGACTATAGCTGGAATAATCGAATCGGGTATCCGCATCATTTTCATGATGTCCTAG
Source organism: Sphingobacteriales bacterium (assembly GCA_004294195.1). Taxonomy (GTDB): domain Bacteria; phylum Bacteroidota; class Bacteroidia; order Chitinophagales; family Chitinophagaceae; genus Pollutibacter. The sequence goes on from REAQ01000025.1 coordinate 127, forward strand.
CTGTTGCAGGAATTCGGTTAGTGCCGCATTGCCGGGTGATGCGTGGCCGGAAATCGTCAACCAATAGCGCAATACATGGGCTTGCAATGTTATTGGCATAGCGGTCAGTGCTTGCAGGCTAAGGCCATCGGGTGTGCGGCATTGCTCGAAGTGGTTTTCGATCAGCGGTACCAATAGTTCAGCATCCGCCTGCAATAATTCAGCACTGTGGCTAAGTCGGGAAAGGACGTTTTCAAAACGTGCTTGCAGGCGCGGGATTATTTCATGACGGATAAAGTTGCGATCGAAGCCGCGGTCGTCATTGCTGCTGTCCACTATCCAACTTAGATGATGCTCATCGGCATAGGCAAGCAGTTCCGATTGGGACGATTTCAACAACGGCCGCCAGATCCAGTAACTCTGGCGTTTGACGAGCGCGCGCATATTGGCCAATGCATCGGTGCCTGACCCACGCATCAGTCTTAGCAATAATGTTTCCGCCACATCGTCGGCATGGTGTGCCAACACCAAGGTATCTGTGTCTGCCAATTGTTCGGCAAATGCGGCGTAGCGCGCATCGCGTGCCTGTTGCTCAAGGTTTCGAGACCTGTCCTTAACCTGGACTTTAAGCACTCGCAAGGGCAGATTCCATTGATCACAGATTGCCTGGCAATGCCTTGCCCAAGCATCGGCCTGAGGTTGCAGGCCATGGTGGATATGGATGGCCTTAAAAGATCCATTAGCGTAAAAGGGCAATATAAGGATGCCCAGAAAAAGCTGGACGATTTCAGCACTTTGTGGCAGAAGGAAATTGATCAGAAGCAGGCTGAGTTGGATCAGCTGTACCGGAATTATGAGGCCGAGCAGGTGATGCTCAGCGATGAACTCAAGAAAAAGAGGGAAGACCAGCTGTTCAATAAAGAGAAAGAATTGAGGGACCTGCAAAAGCGTCGTTTCGGGTTTGAGGGCGATCTGTTCAAGAAGAGGCAAGAGTTGATTAAACCGATTCAGGACAAGGTGTACAATGCCGTTCAGAAACTGGCTGTAGCCCGCCAATATGACTTCATTTTAGACAAAAGTGAAGGAATAACCGTTATCTTTGCCGACCCCAAACTGGACAAGAGTGATGATGTGCTGAGGGAGATAGGTGTTAAATAAAACCTATTGTACCGGTGACGGGCAACCGAAAATCGTAATTGTTACAACTAGATAAAGAACAAGGTTTCACAAAACAACAAACATGAAAAAGGTACTCTTTTTAGTATGCATCGCCGTGGCGGCAACATTTACGCAGAAAGCAGCAGCGCAAGCCGGTGCGGTTAAAATTGCATATGTGAGTGTGGATGAAGTAGTTCAGCTCATGCCCGAATACAAAAAAGCAATGCTCGACTTGTCCGGATACGATAGCGCTCTGCAAATCAACTATGCAGAAACGGTTCAGGAACTGAACAGGCAAGACAGTCTTTTCAAGGCTGATTCCGTGAAATGGTCTTCTGCTGTAAAAACAGCAAAAAGGGAGAACATGCGTAAGTTGTTTACTGAGCTGCAAGGTTTTGAGCAGTCTTATCAGCAGCAGATGCAACAAAAAAATGAAGAGTTGTTGGCTCCTGTAGCACAGAAAGCCAATACGCTGATCCAGGATGTAGCAAAGACTGCCGGATATTCTCATGTGTTCCGTAAAGAAGCATTGATTGTATATCCAGAAGCGGATGACCTTCTGCCACTGGTGAAGAAGAAGCTCGGTCCAACTGCGGTTACGCCTCCGGCAAAACCCGCAACCGGCGTACCTAAAAGATAAGTAAGAAGAAATAAGTTAAAAGGTTGAAGTGTTCCTTCAACCTTTTTTTATGTGTTTAGGTTGTATTTTCATTGCCGCATTCTCAAATTTTCAAATTGCCACATTGTCTATCGGTGTTTTCGATTCAGGATACGGAGGATTAACGGTGCTGCGGAAGTTGGTGCAGACCCTTCCCGCTTATGATTATGTTTATCTGGGTGACAACGCCCGTGCGCCTTATGGGACGCGATCATTTGGAACAGTGTATCGGTACACCCTGGAAGCAGTAGAATGGTTATTTCAGCAGGGATGTCCCCTGGTGGTGCTAGCCTGCAACACCGCATCTGCCAAAGCCCTACGTACCATCCAGCAAAATGATCTCCCGAAACTGGCCCCAGACCGGCGGGTGCTGGGTGTGATCAGGCCTACAACAGAGGTCATCGGAAAGTTTTCAGTCTCAGGGCAGGTGGGGATCATGGCAACACCGGGCACTGTTGCTTCAGGGTCTTATCCCATAGAAATCGAAAAATTCTATCCCGGACTTGCGGTTTACCAGCAAGCCTGTCCGATGCTGGTGCCTTTGATCGAGAACAATGATTACCAGAACCCCGGCGGAGATTATTTCATTCACAAATACGTGGACCAATTGCTCACCCAATCAGCAGGAATGGATACCATTTTGCTGGCCTGCACACATTATCCGTTGATTTCCAATCAGATCGCGAAGGCTGCCGGGGAGGGGATCCGTGTGATAGGCCAGGACGATATCGTGGCGGAAAGCCTCGCCGATTACCTGAAACGGCACCCTGAAATGGAGCAGCGCTTAAGCAAAACAGGCAAACGGGCGTTCTATACAACCGATTCCACCGATGATTTCGATAAACATGCCGAATCATTTTTTGGACAACGCATCACCTCAAAACTCGCCGTTTTTAGGCACTAGCCCGCACGACAGCCATTGCCGCACTGCCGCATTCTCAAATTGCCACATTCTGCAGTATTTTTTGCTTTCCAGAATGCTAAAATCCCCTACCTTTGCAGTCCTTTCACGAAAACCATGGGGTATGGTGTCTCCTGGTATCGATTCGGACCGGCTTCTCCCGGTTCAATTTTTAAACGTGAAAAAAGTAAAACATGAAACGTACATATCAACCTCATCGCAAACGTCGTAAAACCGTTCACGGTTTTCGTAAGCGTATGGCTACTGCAAACGGTCGCGCTGTATTGGCAAGCCGTCGCAAGAAAGGCCGTAAGAAGCTGAGTGTTTCTGATGAGAGCGGACTGAAATAATCAGTTCCTGTACAGAACAAAATAGTGCTCTTCCGTTTTCGGGGGAGCTTTTTTGTTTCAGGTCGTAACCAAAAGACCCCCCAAGAATAGCCTTACCTTTATCGTGTGAAAACATTCGGATTCAGTGCAAATGAGAAATTGAAAAGCAGAAAGCAGATTGGAAAAGTATTCCAGTCTGGCCGGCATTTTCATTTGCCACCCCTTCGCATTTCCTGGATCCTTGAGCCGAAGGAAACGAATGAAGCAGATGGTTTGCAGGTTGGGGTTGGTGCATCCGGAAAACACTTTAAAAAAGCGGTTGATCGCAACCGGATCAAGCGATTACTCAGGGAAGCCTGGCGTCTGCAAAAAGCGCCGTTAAAAGCTGAACTGGAAGGAAAAAACAGACAACTATCCGTCTTTATTATTTTCACTGGAAAAGAACTGCCACAATATGCAGCTATCAGCGTAAAAGTGGGGGAGCTCATCGATAAACTCATTCACCTGGTTCATGAAGATGCTGCTGCAAATACTTAGTTGGCCCTTCATTGCATTGATCAGGATTTACCAGATCGTGATCTCGCCATGGCTGGGACCCAAGTGCAGGTATACGCCTACCTGCTCGCAATATGGCATCGAGGCACTTCGCAAACACGGCGTCATCAAAGGGCTTTGGCTCACGGCGAAACGTGTGGCCAGTTGCCATCCATGGGGTGGAAGCGGGCATGATCCAGTACCATAAGTAATGTGGCAATTTGGCAATGCGGTAAAGCGGTAATGTAGGAAGGCGCGCCATGCGTTGCGGCGCGCCGGCAGTCACTCCGGGTGTTTCTGCGCAGGCCGGCAACGCACGGCCACGCTTCCATCATTACCGCATTACCGCATTGCCAAATTACCGCATTAGTATATTGACTAATTCCATATACAATGGTATTCCCACTACAATATTGAAAGGAAAAGTAACCGCAAGTGCCATCGGAATATAGATGCCTGGGTCTGCTTCGGGTACGGCTAACCGTAAGGCTGCCGGAACAGCGATATAAGAAGCGCTGGAAGCGAGAATGGCCAACAGGAAAGTATCTCCTTCCGGAATCTTCAACGCATGCGCAGCGAGGATGGCCAATACGGCATTGAGGCAGGGAACCAAGATGGCGAAAGCCGTAAGAAACCAGCCTGCTTTTCGGAAAGCCTGAAACCTGCGTGCGGCGATGATGCCCATGTCAAGCAGGAACACGGCAAGGAATCCTTTGAAGATATCACTCGTGAAGGGCTTGATGCCCTCGGCCTGTTTTTCATCTGCCAGAATACCGATCACCAATGATCCGAGGATCATCAGTACCGATCCGTTGCTAAAGGCTTCCCTGGCGATCTGCCGATAGCCTTGTGAAGTCTGTTGGTAGTCTGTAAAGCTCCTGATCAGTACAACCCCGATGATGATGGCTGGCGCTTCCATCAGCGCCATAGATGCCACCATATGCCCTCCAAACGGGATCTGCTTATCTGCAAGGAAACTACTGGCCGTGATGAAGGTTACCGCACTCACGGATCCATAGGTTGCCGCCAGTGCGCCCGCATTGAAAACGTTCAGTCTGCGTTTCAACAGGAAAAAAGTATATAGGGGCACCAGCAGGGAAAAGCCAATGGCCAGCCCTAGTGTTTTGACAACCTCTTCGGTGAGTCCGCTATGTGCCAGTTCCATCCCCCCTTTAAAACCGATGGAGAACAGCAGGTACAGCGAGATAAACTTGGAGATCTGGGGAGGAATTTCAAGATCCGACTTGATCAGGGAAGCAACAATACCCAAAACGAAAAAGAGGAGCGTGGGGTTGCGAAGATTACTGAAGATGATTTCTGGATTCATTTCAGGGGGCGAAGGTATCGTATTAAAAACAAGAAAGGGAGGATGTTTATACCCTCCCTTTGTTTTGTATAGCTTTAAGTTTTAGAACCTCGACGCTACTTTATCCCAGTTCACTATATTCCAGAACGCAGCGAGATAATCGGCGCGTTTGTTCTGATACTTCAGGTAATAAGCATGTTCCCATACGTCTACACCCAGTAATGGGGTTCCTTTTACTTCGGCAACATCCATCAGGGGGTTGTCCTGATTAGGCGTGCTGCACACAGCCAAAGCACCGTTTGCGTCTTTGATCAACCATGCCCATCCGCTTCCGAAACGGGTCATGCCTGCATTGTTCATTTTTTCTTTCAGTCCATCCAGTGACCCGAAAGCTTTAGTGATGGCTTCCAGCAATGCACCTGAAGGAGCGCCTCCATTTGGAGAAAGGCTTTCCCAGAAGAAACTGTGGTTCCAATGACCGCCACCGTTATTGCGAACAGCGGGAGAAATGGAACCGGCTTGTGCTACCAGTTCTTCCAGCGATTTATTTTCATTGTGCGTACCCGCGATCGCTTTGTTCAGGTTGTCAACATAAGCCTGGTGGTGCTTACCATGATGGATCTGCATGGTGGTGGTATCGATATGCGGTTCAAGCGCATCATGTGCATAGGGCAAGGGAGCTAATGTAAATGCCATAATGATGAAATTTTTATATTGTTGAATAGCTGCTCAGTTCCACTTTTCAGGTGTCATGCAGCGTGAAAATTAAACAAAGTTATGGGCAAAATGTTGGACAACAAGTCAAAAACGATAACGATAAAAAAGGATTAACAGGCTCATCGTTTTCTGCGAAAAAAAGATTTCATGAGTTCCGCACATTCATCGGCCATAACGCCTTTGGTGACCTGAGTTTTGGGATGGAAGGGAAACTGGTTGCCGGTTACCCGCTGATGCCCGTTCTTTTCGTCGGCCGCCCCCCAGATGATCCGGCTGATCTTGCTCCAGTACAATGCTCCCGTGCACATCAGGCAGGGCTCAACCGTCACGTAGAGGCTTGCATCGGGCAGGTATTTTGCACCGAGGAAGTTGAAGGCCGAGGTTAGGGCGATCATTTCTGCATGGGCCGTGGGGTCATTCAGTTTTTCTACCATGTTATGTCCGCGTGCAATGATCCTGTTGTTCAGTACCACCACTGCCCCTACAGGTACCTCTTCCTCTTCAAAGGCGAGCAGGGCTTCTTTCAGGGCCTGTTGCATGAAGTAATCATCCGTAAACATAGGTGGATGAGATTCGTTAGTTTTATATCCCGCACTTTGCGGGGCCGGAAGGTATAAAAATAATGTATATGGAACCTGCTACAACGGTTGCTCCGTCAAAGGCCAGCAACCTGTCTGCTGAAATCGAAACCATCCGTGAGAAGCAACGCGCATTCTTTGCTTCTGGCGCAACCAGGCCATATGCGTTTCGCAAGGCGCAGCTAAAGAAACTGTGGCAGGCGGTGAAAAGCCGTGAACATGATCTCATCGATGCATTGAAGAAAGATTTTCGTAAGCCTGAATTTGAAGGGTATGGAACGGAGATCGGTCCTTTTTACGGTGAAGTGAAACATGCCTTGCAAGAACTCGGTAACTGGATGCGGCCGGAGAAAGTGCATACGCCACTGCCATTCCTTCCTTCCACCAGTTGGCGATACCATGATCCCCTCGGCAATGTCCTCATCATCAGCCCATGGAACTATCCATTCCTGCTGATGTTCCGCCCGCTCGTTTCAGCCATTGCCGGTGGTAATACTGTGATTTTGAAGCCCTCCGAGATGACTGCCCATGTGGCCGCAGTGATCACCGATATCATTACTACTCATTTCACGGAAGAGTACATTGCTGTCATCAACGGGGATGGGGAAGAAGTAGGCAACCTGCTGGTAGGTGAGCATCATTTCGATCATGTTTTCTTTACCGGTTCCGTAGGTGTGGGGAAAAAGATCATGGCAATGGCAGCGAAACATCTTAGCCCCGTTACACTTGAACTTGGTGGAAAATCGCCCTGTATCGTTGATAAAACAGCGGACCTCGCTTTTGCTGCAAAGAAAATTGCCTGGAGTAAATTCGTGAATGCCGGACAAACATGTGTGGCACCGGATTATGTTTTGGTGCATGAAGAGGTGCGCGAGAAATTCATCGGCTTAATAACGGCGCAGGTTAACCGAATGTATGGCGATGATCCCCGGCAAAGCCCGGACTTTGCGCGGATCATTAGCAACCGGCGATTCAACGCTTTGTTGAAATACCTGGAAGAAGGAAAGATCGTTGCTGGCGGGCACACCGATGCCACGGATCGATACATCGCTCCCACCCTCATTACGGACATAAACGCCAGTGATAAAATCATGCAGGAGGAGATCTTCGGTCCCATCCTTCCTATTGTCAGTTATCGTACAGACGCGGAGGTGTTACAATGGATATCGATGAATCCCTATCCACTGGCCTTATACATTTACACCAGCAGCCGGAAGGTGGCCAATTTTTACATCGAGCAAGTGCGCTTTGGTGGTGGCTGTGTGAACAATGGTTTGATCCACCTCGGCAATGAAGCACTCCCATTTGGCGGTGTTGGAACCAGTGGAATTGGGCAATACCATGGGGAGTTTGGATTCCAAACTTTTACCAGGGTAAAGAGTGTCGTGAAAACACCTACTTGGCTGGATGCACCCTTGTGGTATCCGCCGTATAAGGATCATGTAAAGTGGATCAGAAAAATATTCCGATGATCAGATTATTGAAAACCGTTGTTGTATTTGTATTGCTCATGATCGCTTATATCGCGATCGTAAACAGAGATTCTATGGAGATGACTACCAGGCAGAAAGTATTGAAAGCGATGTATCCTTTATTCACCGGACTGAACCGGCTTTTCGGTACCAATACATCCGTGCGTTCCAACCCGGGCGATGTTCCGCCAGTGGTTTCCCTGTATGATCTGCAGGTAACGATGATCGACGGAACAAAAAAGTCGATGTCAGATTTCAAGGGGAAAAAATTACTCA
>REAQ01000026.1 GCA_004294195.1 Sphingobacteriales bacterium
GAGAGGATCTGGACACTCCCGAGTTTCTTGGCTTTTTCCAATTTGGACCCTGCGTCTTCGCCTACTACCAGGTAATTGAGTTTGCTGCTTACACCGCTGAGCAGCTTGCCTCCTTTGGCCTCTACCATTTCCTCTGCCTCGCTGCGTTTTAGTTTATTCAGGGTCCCCGTAAAAAGAAAGGTTTTACCGGAAAGAATTCCTTCCGCCTGAGATTGCTTTTTCTGGTTTTGCAGCTGAACGCCGGCTTCTTCAAGCCGTTGCAGCATTTGAAGATTGTCATGATTGTGGAAGAATTGATAAACACTTTCTGCAACCTTTACACCCACATCTTCAAGGGACCTGAGTTCTTCAAGACCCAATTGTTTCAAATCGGGTAGATAGCCAGTTGCATTTGCAAGGGTCTTAGCCGTGGTTTCGCCCACGTACCTTATCCCCAGCGCATAGATGAGGCGATGCAGGGGTTGCGACTTTGATTTTTCAATGGCTTCGCGGAGGTTGGTGATGGATTTTTCTCCAAACCCCTCCATTTTGCCGATCTCCTCAAAGGGTAGATGGTAAATTCCGGGGATATCTTTAAGGAAACCGAGCTGATGAAACTTTCGGATATTGGCTTCACCCAATCCGCGTAGGTCCATTGCATCTTTGCTGGTATAGTGGATGATTCGTTCAACCACCTGTGCTTCACAATTGATATTGATGCAACGCCAAACGGCTTCTTCTTCTGGCTTGAATAACGGATCGCCACAAACCGGACAGTGGGTGGGGAAAACGATGGGCGTCTCTTTTCCGGTACGGATCTCCGTTAGTGCCTTCACTATATAAGGGATGACATCACCTGCTCTCTCCACAAGTACCTGATCGCCGATCATTATATCTCTTTCCCGGATAAAATCCTCATTATGTAAAGAGATAGAACTTACCGTCACGCCACTCAGGGGTACTGGTTCTATTTTCGCAACCGGCGTGATACTACCGGTGCGGCCTACCTGAAATTCAACGGCCCTCAGTGTACTGGTGGCTTGCCTGGCTTTGAACTTGAAAGCGATGGCCCAGCGCGGATGGTGGGTGGTCATGCCCAGTTTTTCCTGCAGAGCAAGGTCGTTTACCTTGATCACCATGCCATCGATCTCATAAGGCAGATCATCGCGTCCCGCTTCAAAAGCCGCGCAGTAGTCGATGACCTCCCGTATGTTCCTGCAGATCTTTTTTTCTTTTTCCGGACTGCGAAACCCCAGATCCCACAGCAATTGTAATGCACCCGCGTGTGTATCCAGCGCACCTGGAAGCGATTGATCTTTCTCAGGAATCACATAGCTGATGTGATAGAGAAACGCTTCGAGATTCCGTTTTGCCACTTCTTTCGGGTCTTTAATACGTAGGGCACCGGACGCTGCGTTGCGAGGATTGGCAAGTGGCGGCAAATGCTGGGCGAGCAATTGCTCGTTGTATTTTGCAAAGTTGTTCTTGTTCATAAGCACCTCGCCCCTGATCTCCACTTGGTGGATGCCCAGCGCTGAAAACCCTGCGGAGAGCGGGATTGAGCGTATCTGTTTACAGTTGGTAGTGATCTCTTCCCCTTCCACGCCATCACCACGAGTAGCACCCCGGATGAACTGATCGTTTTCGTATATCAGCGAAATACTTGCCCCGTCGAATTTTGGTTCCACACAATATTCAATGGCATCCAGACCGGATTGTTCCCGGGCTTTGCGATCAAAATCCAACAGGTCATCGGCATTGTAAGAATTTTCCAGAGACAGCATCGGAACCAGGTGCTGAACCGTTTGGAAGTAAGGCGTGAGGCCGCCGGCCACCCTCTGGGTAGGACTGTCTGGTGTAATCAGCGCAGGATCAGCCTGTTCCATGGCCGACAAGGCGGCATAGAGCCGGTCATATTCCACATCTGAGATCAGGGGGTCATTGAGGATATAATATCGATATTCATGAAAGCGGAGCAGGTTTCGCAAAGGCTGGATCTGCTCTGTGGATATATTTGAGCGCTCGCGCAACAGAGAATGGGTGAGCTGCTGGAGGTCAATGGTTTGTGCTGGGGTATACATGGGGGAATAAAAAATTCAAAAGTAAAAAGTCAAAATTCAAAACCGGAGTCTTTTTTGAATTTTGAATTTTTACTTGTGTATATTAGACACAATAATATTTGCTGCTTTCAATTTTGTGGAATAATTTTTCCGACCTTATTTAATGACCAACGATGACTCCTTCAAGGAAGAAGCCCAACATTAATTGCTCGCCCGTTGATACCAGCCATTTCTTTGGCTTTGCGGTATCTGTAGACTGTGTAATCTTCGGATTCGATGAAAATGTACTGAAAGTCTTGCTGATCAAGAGTGACCTTCCAACATTCCAGGATAAATGGAGTTTGCTGGGGGATCTGGTGGAACTGGACGAGGATCTGGATTCAGCATCCTATCGGGTATTAAAAGACCGTACGGGTCTGGAGAATGTTTACCTGGAACAAGTGCACACTTTCAGTTCAGTTGGTCGTCACCCTGCTGGCAGGGTAGTGTCTACCGCCTATTTTTCATTGGTCAATGCCCGGCATCATCAGTTGCGACAGCTCGCCAATGAGTTACACTGGCATCCTGTGGCAGATATTCAAGAGATGGCTTTTGACCATATGGAGATCCTGAATACCTGTTTGGCCGCCTTGCAGAAAAAGATCCAGGAAGAGCCCATCATCTTTAACCTCCTCGAGAATAAATTTTCCCTTCGTGAACTGCAGTATCTGTATGAAGCCATACTTGGGGTGAAGCTGGACAGAAGGAATTTCCGCAAGAAATTGTTTACAACGGGATTACTGGTGGATGTGGACGAGATGGAAGAGAACGTACCGCACCGGCCGGGTAAATTATATACGTTTAACCATGGTCGTTATTCCAATATGAAGAAGAAGACTTTTGTGGGGATCGACTTCTGACTTTATTAATTGAATGGTGCAGCAGTAAAGGTTTTTGTGATGTCCTACTTAACGGTCCTTTGGAGTTTGACTGTAATTATTTGCTCAAGTTTTAGGTTTATCGATTTAGCATAGAGAAATGAGGGTTTTATGGAAATAAAGCTTAAAAAATCATTAACGCTTTGCTAACAATATGTAAAGAATACATAATTTAGTCAGCGACTTTTAATTCTTAAATACTGTTTATGACCCAAAAACGCTTACTGCCAGCGTTACTTATTACGCTATTGCTGGCGTTACAGACCTTCGCTCAGCAACGTACGATTACGGGTAAGGTGACAGACAACACTGGTGCTCCGGTTTCCGGCGCCACGGTGACTGTGAAGGGCACTAATATTGCCACTTCCACCGGTTCCGATGGTTCGTACAAGATTAATGTTCCCCAAGAAGCGGGAACGCTCGTTATCTCCGCAGTTGGATATGGCAACCTTGAAGCTGCCATTTCCGGTTCCTCCGTTGATGTTAGTATCACGCCCACACAATCCAACCTGAACGAGGTTGTTGTTGTAGGTTATGGTACGGCAAGAAAGAGGGATCTTACTGGTGCGGTAGCCTCTGTTAAAGCTAAAGATTTTAACCAGGGTGTATTTGCCTCTCCTGACAACCTCATCCAAGGTAAGGTTGCGGGTGTGCAGGTGATCAACAACACTGGTGCTCCCGGTGGTGCATCAACCATCCGGATCAGGGGTATCTCTTCGATCCGTGCGGGTAATGCTCCTTTGATCGTTGTGGATGGTGTTCCCCTTTCAGGTGGTAGCACGCAGCCCGGGTTAGACAATGCACTGGGTTCAACACCTGGTGATAACCCACTTAACTTCATTAACTCTGCTGACATTGCATCAATGGACATCCTGAAAGATGCCTCTGCCACGGCCATTTATGGTTCACGTGGTGCAAACGGTGTAATCGTGATCACTACGAAGAAAGGTAGCTCTGGTGCTCCAAAGATCGATTTCACTACACAGGTTGGTGTAGCCAACATGCTTCGCCAGATCAAAGTTCTGGACGCTGCGGGTTACAGGGATGCGTTGAAAGAATATAACCTTAGCGCCGGCGACTATGGTGGAAATGTAAATGCCATGGATGAGATTACTCGTTCAGCATTCACCCAGAACTACAACCTTGCTGTATCTGGTGGTAATGACAACGGAAAATATCGTTTGTCAGTAGGTTATATGAACCAGGAAGGTATTATTCAGGAATCTGGCTTCAAAAAAATCACTGCGAATTTGGCTTCAAGTTTCAAATTCACAGAAAGCAAGCGTTTGGGTCTTGATTTCAATATTATCTTCGGTAATACACTTACGAATCAGGCACCAATCGGTAATACCTCTGGTTTCCAGGGTAGCTTGATTGGTCAGGCATTGCAGTGGAATCCAACGCACCCGCTGAGGAAACCGAATGACTCTATCTGGATCAATAACCAGCTTGGAGCAACAACCATCAATCCACTGGCGATGATCGCTGCGTATGATGACAAGACCAGCCTAAATAACATTATCGCTAACATTTCACCCAGCTACAAGATCCTCAATAACCTTGAGTACCGGATGTTGTACGCCGTGAACTATAGCACTGCTGAAAGGCGTTCTTCTATCAGAAACTGGCTCAATTTCACTGGTAACCTTGGCTCTGCGCAGATCGGTAACAACCGCTCCGTGAACCAGACCATTACCCACACACTAAGCTATACGCCGCAGTTGACCAAGAACATCAACATGAACGCGGTTGTTGGTTATGAATACCTCCGCTATGATTTCAAAGGTAGCGGAATGCAGGCCAACAGGTTCTTTGATTATCCTCAATTAGATTACACGGATTACATGCAGAACTCTCCTGCAGCAGACAGAAACGTGTTTTCATATGCACCTCCGGTGAATGAGATCCAATCGCTTTTCGCTCGTGCCCAATTCTCTTTTGGAGACAGGTTTATCCTGATGGGAACGGTGCGTAGAGATGGTTCTTCAAAATTCGGTGCCAACAATAGGTACGGTATCTTCCCTGCGGTGTCTGGTGCCTGGAATATCTCAAACGAAAGTTTTGTTAGTTCAAGCAAAGCCATCAGCAACCTGAAACTCAGGGCAAGCTGGGGTGTTACGGGTAATCAGGAATTCCCATCAGGCGTTGCCCAACGTAGGGTGAACATTGGAATTGGCGACAATACTTCAGTTGCTAACTTCGAAAACCCTGATGTGAAGTGGGAAACCAATACCATGGTTAACGTAGGTTTGGACTTCGGTTTTGCGAGCAACAGGATTACAGGTACCGTTGACTGGTTCAACAGGAAGACAAGTGATCCTCTGTTTGCAGCTACTCCAGTTGCGCCTGCTCCTGCTGCTGGTGTTATTTGGCAGAATCTGCCAGCCAGTATTGTTAATACAGGTCTGGAATTGGCTTTGAACTTCAATATCGTTAGGACTGAAAACCTCTCCTGGAACCTCGGTGGTAACATCGCATTCCTTCAGAATGAGGTTAAAGATCTGAATGGTTCTTATCAGACAGGTGCACTGAACGGTCAGGGTATATCTGGTGCAACATCACAGTTGATCGTTGAAGACCAACCGTTGAACGTTTACTACCTGAGGAAGTTTGAAGGATTCGACAAAACAACAGGTCAGAGCATTTATGCAGAAAATGAGAAACTTTTCTACTCAGGTTCACCCAACCCTACAAGGATTTATGGTATCACTACTGATCTGACGTGGAAGAAGCTCTTTGCATCTGCTAACATGAACGGTGCTGCTGGCCATTACCTGTACAACAACACAGCGAACTCCGTGATCAACGTGGGTAACCTGGGTACAAGGAATATCTCAGCTGCTATCCCCGGTACTGGTGAAAACCTGTCTAACGCAATCGCTCCTTCTACCCGTTATCTGGAGAAAGGCGATTACCTGAAACTGGCTAACGCTACAATCGGATATAGGATTGGAAGTCTGGGTAGAGCGTTCAAGAATGTGACTGTAACCCTCACTGGTCAAAACCTGTTCGTAATCAGCAAGTTCACGGGCTTTGATCCTGAGGTTAACGTAGATAAGAATGTAAACGGTATTCCTTCTGCGGGTATCGAGTATATTCCTTATCCTTCTGCTAGAACAATTCTCTTAGGTCTGACGTTTGGTTTATAATCATTTAATGAAAACAGTTTATGAAGCAACTTAAATACTTAACCGTGGTACTTGGCGCAGCAGTTGCTGTGTCCTGTACTAAACTGGAAGAAACACAGAGGGATTCTGTTAACTTCCAGCGAGCCACCGCCGCGGGTTTGCTCCAGGGTGCCTATAACTCCCTGGGCGGACTCCAAACTCAGGATGTTGTTTGGGCATTGGAAGAGCATTCTTCTGACGAAGCCCTCGGCCCAACCCGTGGCCCAGACTGGGATGATAACGGTGTATGGCGCGTAATCCACAACCACCAGTGGGATGCAGATCACAGCATTGTGAGGAATACTTTCAACTCTTTGTTGACTGCACAGTTCTCCGCTACAGCGGTTCTAGAACAAAGCCCATCTGCTTCTGAGGCAGCACAGGCAAAGTTTATCCGTGCACTGTCTGTGTTCCTTGTGTTGGATCTGTACGATCAGGTTCCTTTCAGGGCTGATCTTAAGGATCTTAAGCAACTTCCAGTAACACTGAAGGGCGCAGAAGCTGCAGATAAGGTGATTGAAGAGGCGAATGCCGCGTTGACTGATTTGCCCAATGCTGGCAGCAGCACCTGGATTGCAAACAAAGACGCCGCTCGTGTATTGTTGATGAAGGCTTACCTGAACAGGGGAGTGTACGCCAACCGCGTAACGCCAACATTTGCCGCAGCAGACATGAATCAGGTGATCACGCTGGCAGACCAGATCCTTGGTAACGCAAGGTACACGCTGTCTGACAACTTCTTCACCAACTTCGCGCCTAACAATAACTCAGCTTCTAAGGAACTGATATACACTCTGGAGAATACCATTGGTGTAAGGGGCGGTAACAACAGGTTCAACTGGTTCTGCACGCTGCACTATAACCAAAAGCCTAGCGGCTGGAACGGGTTCACGACCCTTGCTGATTTCTATGACAAGTTTGAAGCTGCCGATACAAGGCGCGGTGGTACGTACCCCGGCTTGACTAACGTGACCGGTCTTCGGACAGGTTTCCTGGTAGGTCAGCAGTTTGATCAAAACGGTACAGAGTTGAAAGATAGGAAAGGTGCTCCTCTTGCATTCACAAGGGAAATTGCACTTCGTGAGACAGGAAACAACCTTGAGGTTACGGGTATCCGCGTTATTAAGTATGTTCCTGACTTCGCTCAAGGCATCGATGGTAACGCCGAAAACGAATACGTAATCTTCCGTTTGGCTGACGTTATGCTGATGAAAGCTGAAGCGCAACTTCGTCTTGGCCAGACTGCAGCAGCATTAACCATCGTAAACACATTGCGTGCAAAACGTGGTGCTTCTGCTCTCACTACCCTCACACTTCAAGGCCTGCTCGATGAGCGTGGACGTGAAATGTACTGGGAAGGCTGGAGGAGAAATGATCTGGTTCGTTTCGGTAAATTCCTCGATGGTGTTGGACCTACTCGTCCAAACAAATCTGGAAACGAAAGGCTGATCTTCCCTATTCCAAACCAACAGCTGGCTGTTAACCCGAACCTGACTCAGAATCCTGGTTACTAGTCTGATTGTTTAACTTTATCATGCGAAAAGGTCAATGTATATTGGCCTTTTCGTTTTTTTAGCACATGAGGCGATTTCTACCATACCTTCTACTGTCATTGGCTACAGGTGCATGCAAACAACCCGCACCTGAACTGCTGTTCGAAAAAGTAGATAACAGCGGCATCAACTTTTCCAATAACATCTCTAACTCAAGAGACTTCAACATATTCAGCTACCGGAACTTTTACAATGGCGCGGGCGTAGCCACCGGCGATATCAATAACGATGGTCTCACCGATGTCTTCTTTACGGCCAATATGGGACCGAATAAACTCTATCTGAATAA
>REAQ01000027.1 GCA_004294195.1 Sphingobacteriales bacterium
TCCATCTATTGAGCCGGCCTCTCACTTGTTCAGCAGAAATGCCTGTAATGACTCCGTTATATACTTCCCTGCAGCCTTCCACATAAACAGCAGAATGACCAACTCCTCCGTGATCTGCTGTTTCTCCATCTCGCCAAGAGCCTTGGGGCACTTAGTCACAATGATGATTTGTGCTCTTGCCGCACTGGAGAGATTGTCCCGGAGGTCTCCGGTTGGAAGATAAAAATCCCGGGTGTAAAGATTGCTATAGTCCGTTAGCAAAATATTGAAACCCGGCGTGATGGCACGGTGCTGAAAAGCATCGTCCAAAATAATCAGTTGCGTATCTGGCCTGTCAAAGAGTAATTGAGGAACGGCCACAATTCTTTCCTCCCCTACAGCCACCGCAATGTCAGGATGTCTGAGGTGAAACTGCATGGGCTCATCGCCGATTTCAACAGCGGTGGTGCTGTCGTTTGCCAGAAGATATCCTTCTGAACGTCTTTTGTACCCTCTGCTGATGGTTCCTAAATGATACTGTTGTTTCAGCATGTTCACAAGGTAGTCTACCATCGGACTTTTCCCGGTACCACCTACACTTAAATTCCCGACATTGATGATAGGCAAGTTAAACGATGTGGACTTCAGCCAATGTTGATCATACATGAAATTCCGCACACGCAGAATCAGGCCATACAATAAGGCAAACGGAAACAAAAGGATCCTGAAACTCCGTAGAAAAAAAGTATTAAAATTCATAAATCCGTTCAGGTGTTATACAATAGGTCAAGGGTATATCCCAGTTGTCTGCATCCTCTATTTTATCAACCGGCAGGAAAAAAGACAGTCCGATTTTAATTACATCAGACCGGCATTCTGCCAGAAACCGATCATAGTACCCTTTTCCATAACCCACGCGGCTCCCTTTCTCATCAAAAGCAAGTAAAGGCACAAACACGAGATCCAGTTCAATAGGATCAATCAATTCACCTTCCACCGGTTCCAGAATACCTAGCTCGTTTTGAACATATTCGGTTTGATCGTTCACCAAAACATGCACCATGGTCTCTGGGTCCACAACCTTCGGAACGATGATCCGTAACCCGGGGTTTGTAAATTCAAGATACCGAATCAGCGGTTCGGGATCTGGTTCTTTTTTTCTTCGATGGGCAAAAAATGGTGTACCGTATTAAGAAAAGGCAGTTCTGCGTGTTGAAAACGGATCAGCATCAGATCCTTCCATTTCTCCATCTGCGCAGCACTGATCTCTGCACGTTTACCCCTGAAATATTGCCTGGCCTCCTTTTTTGTCATAGCATCTGTTTCAGGGCTGGTGCAATCCGCCTTGCTTGTTCCTGTACAAATGACCGGTCTGGTAGATCTACCCGCGGAATGGAGCCGATCCTGGGGTATCCACTCCATTGTACGATCTCTTCTTCATATTGAAGATACTGATCATTGAATATCCAGCCCGCTACATCTGCACCCATATCTTTCAGCACTTTTGCAGTAAGCAGCGAATGGTTGATACTGCCCAGGTAATTCCGGCTGACGATCACCACGCGGGCTTCCAGATTCCTGATAAGGTCCGCCACAAAGTAATCATCCGCCAAAGGCACCAATAATCCTCCGGCACCTTCAATAACCAAATAATCGTTCTCATTTGATAGTTGCTGGTATGCGGCCAAAATGCGCTCCTTTTGAATGGTCATCTTTTCTTCCCTTGCAGCAATATGTGGTGAAGCGGGCATACGAAGCATATACACCTCCGAAACAATCCTGCTTTGTGTATTTGAAAGCATGGATCGTACATAATTGGCATCGGTTCCCTGGTCAAAGCCTGCCTGTATCGGCTTCCAATAGTCTGCCTGAAGGGCTTCCGTTACAATGGCACTGACGAGGGTTTTGCCCACGTCTGTCCCTATTCCTGTAATAAAGATCGGTTTCATGCAGGCCGGTTAACAAAAATGGTGAAGATGGTGGTACCATATTTACGCTCGGTCCGGTAACCGGCAAAGGTCTTGTAATCATTGCGCGGTGTGTGTTCCAGAATGAACCAACCGCCTTCTTTCAAAAGACCCTTATCAAAAATGATTCTGGGAAGATCATCAATGTTGGTTAATGCATACGGAGGGCCGGCGAAAATCAGATCATACTGCTCAGAACAAGTTTCCAAAAACCTGAAAACATCCATCTTGATCAGCTTCGTATGCTCCATACCTAATGCGGCCGATGTCTTCTTGATGAATTCAAACATCGCGGGATCCTTTTCTACAATTGTCAATGAAGCTGCTCCCCTGGATGCCAATTCATAACTGATGGCACCAGTTCCTCCGAAAAGGTCCAAAGTGTGACACGCCGTAATGTCCAGATTATTCTGGATGACGTTGAACAGCCCTTCTTTGGCAATGTCTGTAGTGGGCCTGGTAAACGGCATGTTTCCCGGAGGATTGATGCGCCTTCCACCCCATTCACCACCTATGATTCGCATAAAGCCAGCGAGAAAATGGGTGAGAAAAAATGCTGCGGATAATTATCGAATGCGAAGTCGTATTGAAATTCAACCGGCCTTGTATCCAGTTCCACTTGCATAAAATACTTCTGCACCTCAGCATACATGGGACTTTGCGTTTCCACCAGTCCGCTGATCAATATGGCTAGGGTTTCCTGATTAAGTTCCCATTGATTATTGAGATTCAACAGCCACCAAGCCACATCTTCAGGGGTATCATAGTCATAATGCTGGATCAATTGCAGCTGTTCATCCTTCCAGAGTGCAACCACTATATGCGATGGATACAGGGCCAACTCCATCACTGTGGGCACATGGTTTTTCTTAAACTTTTTCTTAATCCAACCCGTATTAAAGTGTAAAAATGAAGCGTTTGGAAATTTCTCAGCAAGCATTTCATGCATGCCAGATATGCTTCCATATACATGCTGCGCTTTAATTTCAGGAACATGGTCCAGCATCGGAAATCCGCCATGCAGATCCCCATTTACTTTTTCAAGCCACTCACCGGCATGGTCCGGAGAAAAAAACAGATCAGGGATCAACAATCCGCCAGCACCATGATAAAAGATGTTGACGGCTGCATAGTTCATTTGCAGAAGGGTGTGGTTTGCGAGTAGCTGAGAAACGTCCTCCTGGTGGTGTTCCTTAAACTGATAGTATTCTAGCCCAACAAACTCCTTTGTATCGATGATTTGAACAGCAAAACAAAAATGATTGTTGCCTGCATCAATGATCAACCTGCACTGGTCAAACTGCAGCGTCCTCGTTTGCTGGGGCGTTATTTGAAAAGTTGGATGCACCTTGTTGTTTTTGATGGGCCGTCCAGTAGGACAGCAACTGCCGCAAAATACGGTTTTTCTGCGGGTAAAGGCGTAGGTTTGCTCGCTTTATGGCTGGAAATAACAGTGGATCGATGGACCTCCGCATGGGTATTACCAGGGCTCATATTCTGAAACTTGCCCTTCCCATTTCTGCATCTATCCTTGTTCCACAGATCAATTTCTTCACCAACAACATATTCCTTGGTTGGCTGGGTAAGTCGGAACTCGGGGCTGCTGGTGTTACAGGTGTGTATTACCTTATTTTTGGTGCGATCGGCTATGGCTTGAACAATGGACTGCAGGCTTTGATTGCCCGGCGCGCAGGTGAAAATCGTCCGGAAGAAATCGGTAAACTATTCTCCCAGGGAATTCGTGTAGCCATGGGCATTGCCATCATCGGCATCCTCATCACATGGTTCATTGCGCCATGGATTTTTGAAAACGTGTTGCGCAATCCAGCTGATAAAGAACGCATCATTTCTTTCCTGAAAATACGGATCTGGGGACTTCCCTTTTTATACATCTACCAAATGCGCAATGCGCTGCTGGTGGGCACCAACCAGAGCAGATACCTGGTGATTGGCACCCTTGCAGAGACCCTCACCAACATCTTTCTCGACTATGGATTGATCTTTGGTAACCTGGGCATGCCAGAGTTGGGCTTCAATGGCGCAGCATATGCGTCTGTGATTGCCGAAGCTACGGGTATGCTGGTTGTTTTAGGCGTCATCCATCTGAAAGCATTTGGCGAAAGATTTCACCTCAATAATAAGATCGGGTTTGACAAAGAGGCCACACGGCTTTTGCTAGTGCAGTCTTCGCCCCTTATTTTTCAGTATGCCATTAGCATCATCAGTTGGGAATTCTTCTTTATCCTAATTGAGCGCAATGCGATGCACGCTGACGATCTTGCAGTTTCCAACACCATGCGTAATATTTTCGGTTTATTCGGGGTCAGTACCTGGGCCTTTGCCGCCACCAGCAGTACCATGGTCAGCAACATCATCGGACAAAAAAGACATGAAGAAGTCCCAAAACTTGTACTACGGATTGTATCTATCAGTACTGGTATTGCGATAGTGGTTTGTGCATTGCTGAATATTTTTGACCGACAGGTGCTGAGTATTTTTAATAACGATGAAACCTTTATCCAGCATGGCTTACCCGTGCTCAGGGTTGTATCCTTTGCGTTGATCCTGATGTCATTTGCCACCATCTGTTTGAATGCAGTGATTGGCACGGGAAACACCAAGGTGAATCTTGCCATTGAATTCTTCACCATCATTTTGTATTCAGCCTACGTGTACCTGGTCATGGAAAAATTCCAACTGGGGATTACCTGGGGCTGGGGATCGGAATGGATTTATTGGACATCGATTTTCACTTTGTCTTTCCTTTACCTGCGAAGTGGGAAATGGAAGCAAAAAGAGATTTAGTTGGAAATCAGACATACAATCATACAGTAATACAGGCATTCAAAAGTTGACATCCAGGGAAGCTGGCAAACAAAAAAGGATCCCGACTCTCCGGGATCCCTCTTCAGATTTTCTGTATTACAATATGATTGTAAGTCTGTTTTCCACCTCAGGCTTCTTTCGCTGCGGCTGCCTTTTTCTTCTGCCCTTTAGGTGCGATGACCATCAGCATCCGCTTGCCTTCCAATTTAGGAAGTCCTTCCGGCTGGCCAAATTCAGCAAGACGCTCTGCAAATTTCAACAGCACCAATTCACCACGTTCCTTGAACATGATGGCACGCCCCTTGAACTGCACATACGCTTTTACTTTGTTTCCATCTTTCAGGAAGTTTTCTGCATGCTTGGCTTTGAAGTCGAAATCATGATCATCCGTTCCTGGTGTGAAACGAATCTCCTTCACCTCTGCGGCCTTTGATTTGGCCTTCATTTCCTTTTCTTTCTTCTTCTTGTCGTAAAGGAACTTATTGTAATCAACCACTTTACACACGGGGGGATCTGCATTAGGCGAGATCTCCACCAGATCGAGTTGTTGTTGTTGAGCGATGCGCATCGCGTCCTGAACGGAATAAACGCCAACTTCAACATTGTCGCCCACCAGCCTTACCTGGGGTACGCGGATGAAATGGTTGATTCTGTGTTCGGCCTCCCTACGTGGAACGAACCTACCTCGTCCACCAAATGACCTGTTTGGTAATGCCATAAATGATTGTGCCTATGTCACAGCCGGCAACTGGAGTGATAAGCGATGCTTGATTTTATTGATTCTGATGATTAATGCCGTTCTTCAATTTCGAGCTTCAAATTACTAATTATTTCGGAAATGTCCTTTGTACCTTGATCGCCAGCCCCTTGTTTACGAACGGCAACCATCCTTTCGTTCATTTCTTTTTCTCCGATGACGAACATATAAGGAACCTTCATCAATTCTGTATCGCGGATCTTCTTCCCGATTTTTTCGTTTCTATCGTCCATTTCTGCACGGATACCCGCTTTCAGGAGCATCGCCAGCACTTCTTTTCCATAGTCTGCAAACTTATCACTGATTGGCAAGATTTTCACTTGCAGGGGCGCCAGCCAGGTGGGGAATTTTCCGGCATAGTGCTCTAACAGGAAACCAATGAACCTTTCATGGGTTCCCAAGGGCGCCCGGTGTATGATCAAAGGAGTTTCTGCCTGGTTGTCTTTATTCGTAAAAGAAAGGTTGAACCTGAGGGGTTGGGCAAAATCTACCTGATTGGTGGCGAGGGTAAACTCCCGACCAATGGCACTCCATATTTGTACGTCAATTTTGGGTCCATAGAAAGCACCTTCCCCTTTGACCTCTACAAAAGGTACGCCTGCTTCGATCATCACCTGGCGGACCATAGCCTCGGTTTCTAACCAAAGCGCTGGCTCGTTCACATACTTCTGACCCAGTTTCTCGGGGTCATGCAAGCTCAATCGCATGACATATTTGCCGATACCAAATATTTTAAAGTACTTGATATACATATCGTTCACTGCCTTAAATTCCTCTGCAAACTGTTCCTTTGTACAATAGATATGGGCATCGTTCATGTGCAGGCAACGTACGCGCATCAGGCCAAACAGTTCGCCGCTTTGCTCGTAGCGGTAACAGGTTCCATACTCCGCTATACGATACGGCATGTCACGGTAACTCTTAGGTTCAGCGTCAAATATCTTATGGTGGTGCGGGCAGTTCATCGCTTTGAGGTAGTATTTCTCTCCGTCCATTTCCATTGGGGGAAACATACTATCCGCATAATAAGGCAAATGTCCGCTGGTGAGATATAAATTTTCTTTTGCAATGTGTGGTGTTACTACCCGTTTGTATCCGGCCGCAGATTCAGTTTCCTTGGCCAGTTTCTCCAATTCCTCGATAATTACGGTTCCGTTTGGCATCCACATGATCAAGCCCTGTCCTACGTCATCATTGGTGGTAAAAATGCCGAGTTCCTTACCCAACTTACGATGATCCCTTTTCTTGGCCTCTTCCAGCATCTGCAGGTATTCATCCAGCTCCTTCTGGTTAGGGAAAGTAACTCCGTACACACGTGTGAGCATCTTGTTTTTCTCATCACCTTTCCAATACGCACCAGCAACGCTCGTGAGTTTGATGGCCTTGATCAATCCAGTATTGGGAATATGCGGGCCTCGGCAGAGATCCGTGAAATTACCTTGCGTGTAGAAAGTGATTTGTCCGTCATTCAGACCCTTCAGTAGATCCAGTTTGTATTCATCCCCTTTTTCGGAGAAATACTGGATGGCCTCTGCTTTGGGCACTTCCTTCCGGATATAAGCATTTCCCTGGCGGGAAAGTTCGATCATTTTTTTCTCGATATCTCTCAACTGATCTTCGGAAACCGAAGTACCGCCGAGGTCCATATCGTAATAAAACCCTTTTTCAATGGGCGGACCTACCCAGAATTTAACACCCGGGTAGATGGATTCAACTGCTTCAGCAAGCAGGTGGGCCGATGAATGCCAAAAGGTTGATTTACCATCCGCATCATCCCAGCTCAGGAGATTAATGGTAGCATCACTGGTTAAAGGGCGAGTGGCATCCCACACTTCACCGTTTATCTTGACGGCCAGAACCTTTCTGGCCAAACCTTCAGAAATGGACTTGGCCACTTCCATTCCTGTTACACCTTCCTGGTATTCCCTGACGGCACCGTCAGGAAAAGTAATTTTTATCATCTTTTTCGGCTGGGAGCTATTAGCCAATAGCTATTTGCTAGTGGCGGTTTCTCCGGGGTTGCAAATTTAACGATGTTTTTGTCTCCAGTGACCGTAATTGATGATAATTTGCCGTTATGAAACGATTTGTACTGCTGGCCGTCCTGTTTTTGCTGCTGGGGAAGGCAGATGGGCAATCCATCAGTGGTCAGTGGAAGGGCGGTTTTAATAGTGGCGGCAGACCGGATGCGAATGGCCAAACGCAGTATGTACTTGAGTTGGAAGTCAAAGGCACCCAGGTGTCCGGCTATTCATATACCTATTTTGCAGGCTATGAAAAACGCTACTATGTGATCTGCCGCTTAACGGGCACTTACGACAAAAAAAGCAAATCGCTGGAGGTAACCGAAGTTGAAAAAGTGAAGGCCAACACCCCTCCCGATTTCCTCGATTGCCTACAGATTCACTCTTTGACCTATATGAAAGGAA
>REAQ01000028.1 GCA_004294195.1 Sphingobacteriales bacterium
AGTAGCGCGTTTTCAGGACTTTCAACTGATGGGCCTGCCCTTGCAGACCGTGCTCATTATTAGCCAGGTGGTGGGTTACATGCTGAGCAAGTTTGCAGGGATCAGGATCATTTCGGCATTGAAACGGCAGCGTAGATGGAAGGCTGCCGCTGTATTGATTGGCACGGCTTGGCTTGCGTTGTTTTTGTTTGCGGTACTGCCTTATGTTCTAGCGCCCTTGTTTTTCATGATCAACGGCTTTTGTCTTGGTTTTATGTGGGGAATTGTATTTAGTTACGCGGAGGGCAGGCGGGCTACTGATATGATCGGCTCCGTACTGGCAGTTAGTTTTATTTTTGCAGGCGGGTTTACAAGGTCTGTAGCAAAGTTTTTGATCGTTGATCTTTCTGTGTCAGAATTCTGGGCACCTTTCCTGACAGGATTGATTTTTGTGGTGCCTTTGATTGTGTTATTCTATTTTCTCGAAAAAGCACCCGGGCCAGACGTACTTGATATTGAAGAACGTGTAGAAAGGGTAAGCATGTCAAAAGAAGACAGGGCTGCTGTGTTTAATCAATACAGAGGAGGGTTAATTACGATTGCTATCGGGTATGGATTGTTGACAATCATTCGTGACATACGAGATAACTACATGGGGAATATGTGGCGGGAATTGGGTTTTGCAGATTCTGCTTCCATTTTTACGACATCGGAAACGAGGATCACACTGATTGTACTTGGCGTGATGGCACTATTGATCCTGATCCGCAATAATATGCTTGCATTCCGGGTGATTCATGGGATCATTATGATTGGGTTCCTTCTGGCTGGGTTAAGTTCCTTGCTTTTCCTGACAGGCAATTTGTCTGGATTGCTTTGGATGCAATTGGTGGGGCTTGGTTTATACATGGCCTATATTCCTTACAACGCTATTTTCTTCGACAGGATGATCGCTGTATTTCGGATCAAAGGCAATGTTGGTTTCCTTATTTACTTTATAGATGCATTCGGATATCTGGGAACAGTTTGTGTTATGTTGGTCAAAGAGAGCATTAGCATTAATGTGCAGTGGTCCTCGTTTTATGCCAATATGGTGGTGGTAGTTGGATTCTTTGGATTAGCCGGAACTATATTTTCATTGGGTTATTTTATCAGGAAGTTTGAATCGGTAAATCGATGATGAAAAATAATGCTGTTGTAGTTGGTGCAGGTATTGCAGGGTTGGCTATGGCAAGGTCTCTTGCGGAGAAAGGTTTTCGCGTAACTGTTTTAGAGCGAAACCATCATGCCGTTGGCGCAAGTGTCCGAAACTTTGGAATGGTGTGGCCTGTTGGTCAGCCAGGCGGAGAGTTGTATACGGCAGCAAAACGAAGTGCAGATATTTGGGGAGATTTTTGCCGTGAGGCAAAGATTTATTATGATGCCTCTGGCAGCCTTCATGTTGCGTATCAACAGGATGAGATGGACGTGCTTCAAGAACTTTTCACTCATTATGCAGGCTCCAGAGATGTAAAGCTCTTGAATGCTGAAGAAGTCCTGAATTGTTCTCCCGCAGCTAAGCCTGATGGATTGATGGGTGGTTTCTGGAGTGGAGACGAACTAATTGTAGATCCAAGGCAGGCTATTGCAACCTTGCCTTCATGGCTGGAGGAAAAATATGGCGTAAAATTTCTTTGGAACAGGGCAGTGGTGGACGTCAAAAAAAGAGCAGTGGTTACGGGGAACGAAACAATTGAAGCGGATCTGATCATACTCTGCAGTGGCGTGGAGTTCGAAACATTGTATCCCGGCATCTTTGCACAATCTCCCATTACAAAATGCAAATTGCAGATGCTCCGGTTGGAGTCACAGCCTGGTGGATGGCGGATGGGGCCGGCCCTTTGTGGCGGACTTTCGCTGACGCATTACCACAGTTTCAAAGTAGCGTCTTCTCTGGACAAGCTGAAGCAGCGTATATCCGCGCAAATGCCGGCGTACGTCAAGTGGGGCATCCATGTAATGGCTTCGCAGAATGGCCTCAATGAGATCACCATCGGAGATTCCCACGAGTATGGCGGTACGCACGATCCTTTTGACCAGGTTGAAATAAACCAACTTATTATTGACTATCTCAATGGCTTTGCCCGCTTCCCAGACATGAGGGTGAGGCAAACATGGAATGGCGTTTATGCAAAGTTAACCAACGGTGATCCATTCCTTTTTCATGAAGCCGAACGAGGAGTATATCTGTTCAATGGACTGGGAGGTGCCGGTATGACCCTTTCGTTTGGGATTGCTGAAAAACTCGTAAACGGTCTGTGAAATCACATTCACATAACAACCGGTTAATGTAGGGATTACATTAGGTAGATAGCTTGCACTCACATAAGAGCTTATTAAATTTTCTCATGTAGTCCTTTGCAATTTTTTGGTACCCCTGTCGTGTCTACGGTAGGGGTTTTTCTATGCCTTAATAAGTGTAAAACCAAAGGTAGTGCCGATGTCCAGTTTGCTGCGCACATGAATACTGTGTCCATGCGCTTCTACAATGTGTTTGCAAATGGCAAGTCCCAACCCGGTTCCGCCGATATTCCTGCTTCGGCCATAGTCTGTACGGTAAAACCGTTCAAAAATTCGCGGAAGATGTTCCTCCGATATGCCGATGCCATCATCACTGATCTCTACAAGAATATTCTTGCCGTCCGTATTGTAAACGCTGGCTTCAATGTACCCATTCGGCTTACCATATTTGATGGCGTTATCTACCAGGTTAATCAATACCTGACGGGTTTTTTCTTTGTCGGCCCGCACAAGTATCGGCGCCTCGCAGCCTTTTTTGATCACACATTTTGCGTTCTTGTCGGCAGCCTTAATGGTAAGTGAGTCATACACTTCGCGGATGAGATCTTGAATCACAAAATCCGTCATATGTAATTGCTGTTGTCCGCTTTCCAGGGATGAGATCACATCGAGATCATCGATAAGGTTTACCAGCCGGTCCACATTCCGGGAAGTATTTTCCAGGAATTTTTTGTTGACATCTGGATTGTCCAACGCGCCGTTCAGAAGGGTATCCACATAGCCCTGGATGGCGAAAACAGGTGTCTTGAATTCATGGGAAAGATTTTGCAGGAATTCTTTCCTATATGCTTCGTTCTGGCGCAACACCTCAATTTCCTGCTTGCGCTGTTCGGCCCATTTTTCTACGTCTTCACTCACCTCGTCGATGCTTTTCTGAGGCAGTACAGATTTGAAATAAAACTCCTCACGTTTCGTAGCTTTGGTTTGGGAGATGAACTTGTAGATGAGCTTGATCTTTCGATAAATAAAACGCTGGATAAAGAAATAGGTCAGGTAATAAGCAATAATGAAAAGCGTTACAAACGTAATGATCGGCACCCACCAGGTGGTGAAAAAAACCAGGTTGGCCAGAGCACCAATCAATGCAATGGTTAGTGCATTGAAGATGGCGATCTGACTGGGCGTAATATTTTTGGTATCAAACACAGGATGAAGATAGCTAATAGCAATTAGCTAATAGCTATTGGCTAAGGTCAAACTTATAGCCAACGCCTTTAACCGTGGTTATACAATCCAGCCCCAGTTTTTGGCGGATCTTACGGATGTGTACATCAATGGTCCTGTCGCCCACAATCACATCGGTACCCCAGATCTGACTCAGGATCTCATTCCGGAGAAATACCCGGCCTGGTTTGGACGCCAACAGGTAGAGCAGTTCAAATTCTTTTTTCGCCAGGGATATGTCTTGCTCATTGTAGTTAACCACAAATTGGACAGGATCTATCCTTAGTTCTCCCAATTGAAGCACCTTTTCCTGGTCTGGTCCTTTCTGAATCCGACGAAACAGAGAATTGACTTTTGTGACCAGCACTTTTGGGCTGACGGGCTTGGAGAGATAATCGTCTGCCCCAAACTCAAGCCCCTTCACATGCGAGAATTCATCGCTGAGTGCGGTGAGAAAAATGATGAGCGTCTGGTTGAACTGAGGTTGGCTCCTAAGGATCTTGCAGACTTCCATGCCATTCTTATAAGGCATCATTACGTCAAGGATGATGAGGTCAGGCTTATGTACCTTGGCCTTCTGCAGGGCGTCGTCCCCGTCTCTGGCGGTAAAAATCTCGTAACCCTCCAGTTTTAGGTTATAACTGATAATCTCAACAATATCAGGTTCGTCGTCAGCAATCAGGATCTTGCCCTTTTGATCCATTAACAATTTATTTACGCAAAAGTAAAGCTGCGCCAAAGGTGACCAAGTTTTACCTGATTATGAAATTGTTAACGCGAAATACAAGGTTATGCCATAGTTATACGTTACTCATATGAATAGTTTTCACAGATATCCTAATTTTACGGGAAGTGATGCGCCACGTCATATTATCTCTCTTTGCAATGCTTGTGTTTCAGGCAGTTAGTGCTTTGCCTGATACCGGGAGGGCCAGTATTGACATTCGCAGGGTCAAATTGCACGAGGATATTGACTTCTGGCAGCAGAAGATCCTGGAGACAGATGGCAGAAAAGATGACCTTGTATTCGCCGTGAGGGACGAAGACATCAATTTATTGATCACAGACCTGGTCACAAGAGGGGTCAATATGGTTCAGGATTCCATCGAACAATCCAAAAAACTGGATCATAGACTGAAGGTCAAATACCTCACCGGCCTGCAGCACATGCTTAAAAACTATGTATCTGGCTGGCAAAACCGCAGTTTCCCGCCGGAAAAAGTCATTATTCTGTACAGCCAGTACATGGAAATGATGGACGCTGACCTTAAAGGCGAGAGCATGCTGCCCATCACCGAGAAATATCCTTATGAAACCGGCGAACTGCTGATCAATAGCCCGAATGGGATCTTTTTTGACGCCAAAGGCATCAAGGAATCCAAGGTGGAGTTGTACCGTAAGTATTGTGCCATCCACCCCCGCAGGATCTTGCCCAGTCTGGAAGGGTATACCGATGTGCCTTTCGCAGACAGCCTCGTACGTTTTGCGGCGCATCAGGATCCGAACTTGTTTTACGATTACGCCGCGGCTACGCGTACCCGTGTGGGTCAGCTCATCGCTAAAAATGATGACCCCCTGGTGAAAGCCATTCGGCAAATGGCTACAAGTAAAAGCGGGCGACTATACTATCCTTTCCTGGACGAGGTAATGAACGGCAGGCAAACACTGGAATCCATCAACAGTGTGATGACAGACAGTGTGAAGTATTATAAACTGCTGGTACGGACGCAGATCGATTATTCCCAGCGACTGCACAGGCGGGATACGGCCCTGGCGTACAATGAAATTACGCGTATGCTTCAGCGTAAGGCCCATGAAGTTTTTATTAACGAGATTAATGCACTGCATGATGAATCAGATGCAGTGCGGTTTAAAATACTGGATCCCCTCGGTCCAAAAGAATTGTATTATCTCATCGTGCTTGGGGAAGATGTCATCTATACATCCAGTTATAAAGGTGTATACAACCGGATGATGGAACGTTTAACAACTCCCTCCGGCGATACCTTGCTGATGAGTGTGCAATTTGACCGCTTCAAAAAGTTTATAAAAATGGCGGCGGGTTATAATAAGTTGGATGCTTTCCTCGCTTCAATGCCGGATTCCAATGCTCAACGGCTCATGGTTGCCTTTGCCCGCGGTTTGGATAAAGGTGGCGCATTGGAAGAAGCGGTGGACGTAGCCGATTCTTATGGCAGCATCAATACACCCGCGGTGAAAGCGATCATTGACCGCGAGGTGGCTAATTCGCTTGATCAGAGTCAGCGCAGCGGGAATAAGCGTAGTACCGTAATCTACGATATCCTTCAAACGATTTTCCTCTCGTCTAAAGACAGCACCATTAACCTTTCCCAAAAACTTGGTATTCCGCCGGTTTACACGGTGGATTATGCTAGCCTGGCTGCAGGATCTGGTAAGGTGAGCCAGCTGGTATTTTTCTATGGTGATAAAGACGGCATAGATTCCTATGCCAACTTCATGTCTATGTTCAATAACAACGCAGACTGGAAAGTGACCAAGAGTAAGGAGTGGGTAGAGATCCATTCTGTGAAGGGTAAATCCGTAGAGATCTATGCCAATCTTCCGTTAGACAATTCCAAAGGCGATGATCCGGATGCCAAAGCGCAGGAGCACCTGCTGGCTTTTCTGGAGCAGAAAAAGATCAAGCCAACCATCGTGATCCATCGTGGACACAGCTACCACGTCAAGTATACCATCAAGCAATTGCCGCCGTCTGCAAGGATCGTGATCCTTGGCTCCTGTGGCGGCTTTCACAACCTGGATGATGTCTTGAAAACCTGCCCGGATGCACACATCATTTCATCAAAAGAAGTGGGTACCCGTACCGTGAACGAGCCGATCCTGAAGCATATCAACGAGGATCTCAAAGCCGGCAGGAGTATTGATTGGATCCACACCTGGAAAGACCTTTCTGCACAGTTCACCGCCGGTGAAGCAAAAGAGAGATTTGATAACTACATACCTCCACACAAAAACCTGGGTGCGCTTTTCATCAAGGCATATACTAAGGCAATTGGTGAAGAAGAAGAGTAATAATTAGCTAATAGCTATTAGCTAATAGCTATTTTTGCTCAATGGAGCGCAAACGGATTTTTGATTTTACCCAACTGAAAAGAGTATTTCACTACGCGGCTCCTTACAAGAACAGGTTTGTTTTATCCATCGTTTTGGCCATTGTGCTTGCGGTACTTGCGCCCGTAAGACCCATCCTCATTCAGCATACCATCAACAATATCATTGCCAAAGGACTGGTAAATGCATTGGTCTGGATAACGGTCATCCAGATCGGGATCCTGATTGTGGAAACCGTACTCCGGTTTGTTTTTTCATTCATCACTACCTGGCTGGGGCAAACTGTGGTGAAAGACCTGCGGGTGGAGGTTTTCGGGAAGATCATCCGGCTGAACCTCAGCCAGTTTGATAAAACGCCTATCGGTACACTTACTACAAGGACCATCAACGATATTGAGTCTATCAACGATATTTTTTCCGAGGGGCTTATTCCGCTGGTAGCGGATTTTCTTTCGATCATCGCCATTCTCATCGCCATGTTCTGGACCAACTGGCAGTTGACGCTGGTATGTTTGATCCCTTTTCCGATCCTGATGGTGGCTACTTATTACTTTAAAGAGAGTGTCAATAAAAGTTTTATCCGGGTGCGGAATGCGGTGGCCGCGTTGAATGCATTTGTTCAGGAACACATTACCGGTATGGCCATCGTCCAATCATTTGCGGTGGAAGACAAAGAAGCTTCAAAGTTCAGGGAGATCAACAAAGAGCACCGTAACGCCAATGTCAACGCCATTTTCGCTTACTCTGTTTTTTTCCCGATCGTAGAGATCATCCTCGCCACGTCCATGGGATTGTTGGTTTGGTATGCCGGTGTGCAGGATGCTTTGGTGCAATGGTGGTATGGCCACAATGCAGTGGCGTTTTTTTTAACCACACCCATATTGGGTTTGATGTATTATTTTATGCCTAAGGCCGCTAACCGCCCGGTATATTCTTATCGTTTATCTATTATACACTTTTGGGCGTTGATATTTATTTATATATGGGCGGGCCCACACCATTTGTTATATACTGCACTGCCCGATTGGGCACAAAGCTTAGGAACTGTGTTTTCTATAATGCTAATATTACCCAGCTGGGGTGGCATGTTAAATGGTTTGTTTACTCTGCAATCAAGAGATGTCTTAAGTTTAATAGTCTGATATCGAAGATTTTCTTAGGAGAAATTAATAGTTTAAGTTCTTTATGAAAAGTTTTTCATAAGTCTGAACTGTTGAAATCCTCTTCCTAATTTCTACGTATTCAGCAACTTTTAAAATCTCATTTGTATCACTAATAGCCAACGCATTTAAAAGATTGAAAAGAACGGTTGAGATGGAAACGATGAACAAAATAAAAAGTGTTCCAACATTA
>REAQ01000315.1 GCA_004294195.1 Sphingobacteriales bacterium
GATCTTCAGGAGCTGGCGGATGAAGGCAAGCTGATCAAAGTGCACGGCGGTGCGTTATCGCGCTCATTCAACAACCACTTTCTTCCCGAGAATGAAATCTATTCCTTCTCCCAAAAAAAAGCGATCGCCATCAAAGCTATTTCATTGATACAGGATGGCATGTTCATCCTTAGTTCCGGTGGAACCACAGTCATTGAAATGGCGAAGGCATTACCGCCCCAACTCAAAGCAACGTTTTTGTCCGGAAGTTTGCCTGTGTTGATGGAGTACATGAATCATCCCAACATTGATGTGATTGTCATTGGCGACAAGCTTTCGAAGAGTTCCAAGATCACTACCGGCGGGGACGCGTTACAGAAGATCCGGCAATTTAGGGCCGACCTTTGTTTTTTGGGGATCAATGCCATTGATCCGCAGCATGGTGTAACAGACAACGACTGGGATGTGGTTCAATTGAAGCAGGCAATGATTGAGTCAGCGAAAAAAGTAGTTTGCCTCAGCATCATTGAAAAAGTAAACACCACCCAACCCATCCAGGTTTGTCCACTGAATAAAATCGATATCCTCATTACAGAATCCAATCCTGAAGATCCAAGATTACAACCCTATGTGAACGCAGGCGTACGCGTTATTTAAAATGAGATAACTGGCCCAGGTGCCAGACCAAAACCAAACATGTATGAGAAGAAAGCTTAAGGGTTTTCTGTCTTCGTTCACTGCATTAGTGATTGCGCTGAGTAGTATGGCGCAAACCAAAAATGTAAGTGGAACGGTAACAGATGCCAAAAACGAACCAGTGGCCAGTGCAACGGTCACGGTAAGAGGTACCAACAGGGCCACCCAAACCAATGCCAATGGCTTTTACACCATTGCTGCGCAGAAAGGTGAAGCACTCGTGATCACCGCCATCGGTCAAAAAGAATTCGTGATTACTGTGGGCGACGGCTCAGTACTGAATGCGAGGATGGTTGCTGCTGATGGCCTCCTGCAGGAAGTAGAGATTGTGGGTACCATGGACAGGCGACTAAACAAGCGTGAAGTCTCCTATTCTTCCCAGACCGTCAACGGAGACGAAGTAAAGAACTCACAACGCGAAAACCTTGTAAATGGCCTGGCGGGCAGGGTTGCAGGGCTAACGGTGAATCCCACCTCCGGTGTTGCAGGAGCTTCTTCACAAATCGTATTACGCGGTTTTAATTCTTTGTCATTAAGTAACCAGCCCCTTTTTGTTGTAGATGGTGTGATCCTTGACAACTCCACACTGGATGAAAACTCAGACGGTGGACGAGGTGTGGGTCTTGATTCAGACCGTCCCAACAGAAACTCAGATTATACAAATCGGATATCGGATCTCAATCCTAATGATATTGAAACGTATACAGTGCTTAAAGGACCTGAGGCCACCGCACTTTATGGTAGCCAAGCCAGTTCCGGTGCGATCATCATTACCACGAAGAAAGCGAAAAGCAACAAGTTTGCATTGCAGTATGACAATGCTTTCCGGTGGTCAAGGGTGACTCGATTCCCGGAGATTTACCAGGGATATGGAAATGGTGTGAATGGTACGCCAGGAAGCGTTTTTAGTTATTTTGGAACGAAATATCCTGAAAACACCTTCCTCTTTAATAACATCGATATATTTTTTAAAGATGGATGGTCTCAGACGCACAATCTTGGTGCAGATTTCGGTGTGAAGAACTCTATATTCCGTGTATCAGGTTCTATCTTCGATCAATCAGGTGTTGTACCTAACAATACTTATTCACGCTACAATTTCAGGATTTCAAATACCACTAAGATTGGTCAAAAGATAGACATTACACCTGCTTTTGCGTATACACATACAAAGAATGACAAAGTGTTAAGAAGCG
>REAQ01000029.1 GCA_004294195.1 Sphingobacteriales bacterium
TGCAGGGCGATGAAAACATGAAGAGCCTCGTTTTGGCGGTGATGGCCTTTTCAAACTCTTCCGCCGTCATTTTATATCCGTTCTCCAATCTGGTTCTAACAAGTACAGGAACACCTTCTCCCATCTTGACGATCTCTGAATAAGACACCCAGAATGGTGTAGGGATCACCACCTCATCGCGGGGACTTACCACTGCCCAAATGGCATTGGCAAGGCTTTGCTTGGCACCAGTGGAAACCACAATATTTTCCGGTTTATAATCGAGGTTATTGTCCCGTTTCAATTTCGTACAAACGGCTTCGCGCAGGTCAGGATATCCCGCTACCGGAGGATAATGGCTCCAGTTATCATCGATCGCTTTCTTGGCCGCGTCTTTAATATGTTGCGGTGTATCAAAATCAGGCTCACCAAGGCTCAAATCAATCACATCTATTCCCTGGCTTCTAAGTTCACGGCCAAGCTTGGCCATTTTAAGGGTCTCTGGTTCAGCGAACCAGGTTAAACGAGTGGATAAATTCATTGCAAAGTCAAAAGTAAAAAGTGAAAAGCCAAAAATACGGATTATGCAGGGTTGAATTGCACGGAGTTACACACAGATTTACCAGTTGAACCTGAATTCCGACAGATCTGGCGCGTGTTCTCTTTTGCGTGATCGTTCATAGTCGTATATCTTCCTGCCCAACTCCCGCATAAAGGGATAACCGATCGTATGATAATCATATTTATCATCGTTCAACACACCGTCACTATTGCAATAGATCACTGCACTCAACATAAACTCCGTGTTGTTGGTGAGGTCAGCGAAATAGGCCACATCAAGCAAAAAACCGTAGGCTCCGCCAGTCTTATTGAAGATCCGCAGTCCAGGAGTGACCGGACCAGATTTACCATCTCCATAAAAAAGGATCTTGTTTCCAGCTGTATCCTGGCCCGGATAAGGAGGAAAGCGAGACTCCGTTGGGAACTCACCCATTGTTTTCACCAGCCACAATCTGTCTGCTTCGCTGAGCTGGAAACGCTGTTCCGGCTTTACGGCCATCGGAAAAATGACTGCCCGCAGAATGTTATGGAGGGATTGGAGGCCGATGCGATTCTTGTGGGAAAAATCCATGGATTGTGGAACCAGTGTGTTACCCCGCATGAATCCATTTCCAAGAGAATCCCGGCGTTGGAAATAGGGTGCCTCATTGTATGCTAAAGGCTGATCCAGCAGCAGTTTTCCCTGCCGGTCCAGGAACCGAATTGGATTGGTGCGGCGGTTCTCTTCCTCAGGCAGGGAGATCTGGAGCCGATGGATGATCTCCGTTTCCGGATATCCCTTTGCGCGCAGCCCTCCATTCAGGTAGCTTTGGCCGAGGAATTCATAGACCCGGTTAAACGCATCATTATCACTTACCAGGAATATTTTGCGGATATAACTGGCCAGGTTGGGCCGCCCATCCGGGGTAAGCGGATCGTTATATACGCTGGTCTGGCCCGGCGTGGCGCTCCCCGTGATCATGGTGGTCTCTTTATTAATCCCCTGCTCTTTCAAACTGGCTGCCTTTTCAAGGGCCATAATGGCAGCAGGCATTTTAACAGTTGAGGCCGGATAAAAGTAGTGTGCGGGGTTTACATTAAAGAAAAAGTCCGAGAATGTCGGTTCATTGGCTGCGTTCCGGTCTATTCGTGTATATATGACCTGAATCTTGTATTCGTCTTTCTTGTCCAACATCGGCCGAAGAAGGCTGTCTTCCCGCAGCAACTGCTCCAGGAAACTCATTGTGGTGGTTTCAGCCTTTACTTTACCATTTGGCTCAACCTGGTAGTTCAAGGGGCGCCCTGTTCGGCAGGAAATCAAGCCCAAAATAAGGGCCGGAAGCAGTAGCTTGATCATACCCCAAAGGTACTTGAAAATAGGCATTTGGGAGGCCCTCGGAGGGTACGGGATACAATCAAAAAACACTATCTTTGCCGCCCCTGCCCCAAAACTGGCAGGTAAGAAAATCCCGAAATATGCAACTGAAAGGTTTGGTAAGAATTTTTGCGGTATTGCTGATCCTGATATCGCTTTACCAGTTGCACTTCACCTGGGTTGTTCGCAACCACGAAAGTGCAATGGAGAAAAAGGCGAAATCATTTGTGAATGCCAACTTCGCGAATGCTGGTGCCGAGGCTAAAGAACTCGAGTACAAAAAAAGGCTTCGCAGGTTGTTAGACAGTACCCGTGATGCGAAGCTGACATATGGCGTAACCGGTGCCATCAGCTATCAGAAAGCCAAGGAGCAGGAGCTCAACCTCGGCCTTGATCTTCAAGGTGGGATGAGTGTAACGCTTGAAGTGGAGCTGGAAGGCATGTTGAAATCCCTTTCCAACAACGCGAAAAACCCTGTGCTGCTGAAAGCGCTTGAAACGGCCACACAAAAGAAAGCAAACAGTGATGCTGATTACATCACTTTGTTCTCCGCAGCATTCAAAGAGCAGAACCCCACAGGCAGACTGGCTTCTTTGTTTGCAGGTGCAGGTAAGAACATCAATATTAACGACAGTGACAACGATGTGCTCACCAAGATCAGGGCTGCTGCAGATGGTGCTGTTGCCAATACATTTAATGTACTGCAAAAGCGTATCGATCAGTTTGGTGTGGCTCAGCCGAATATCAACCTTGATAAAAACAAAGGTATCATC
Organism: Sphingobacteriales bacterium; assembly: GCA_004294195.1. GTDB lineage: Bacteria > Bacteroidota > Bacteroidia > Chitinophagales > Chitinophagaceae > Pollutibacter. Next base: position 2,668 of record REAQ01000029.1, read on the forward strand.
ACAGTTGAACTGCCCGGTGTAAAAGACGATCCAGAGCGTGTTCGTAAATACCTTCAGGCAACTGCCAACCTCCAGTTCTGGGAAGTGTACAACATTTCTGAGTTGGACCAGAGCTTTGTAAATGCTGAAAATGCATTGAAAGCATATTATGGTGATACAAAGGCAATAAAGGATAGTTCAAAGCCAGTGGCTGATACCACGCAAACAGCAGCAGCTGCGAAATCAAAAGACTCTAATGCAACGGTCTCTATTGACCAGTTGACAAAGAATATCAAAGACACGGCCGCAACCAAAACTACTGCTACAGATGGTGTGCACTCACTTGGAAAATATCTCCAGGTGATCCCGCCACAACAAGGCCAGAATGGACGTCCTGTATATGCCCCTTATATCGGTATGGTTCAGGCGGCTGACACAGCTTCCCTGAATGATTACCTTTCCCTGGAAAGTGTACGCACGCAGTTCCCCTCTAACCTGATTTTTGCGTACGGAAATGCTGAACGCAACGACAAAGGTGTGGTCAGTGATTTCCTCCCGTTGTATGCGATAAAGACTGTTGAAGGTTCTGATAAAGCTAAGCTGGAAGGTGACGGTGTGCAACAGGCTACACAAGACTTCGATGAGCGCGGACGCCCCGCCATCAAAATGCTCATGACCAAGCAGGGTGAACGTACATGGGGTCAGTTGACAACGGATAACGTTGGTAAGCCAATCGCCATAGTGTTAGATAATATCGTGTATTCTGCACCAAATGTAAATGGTCCGATCACCTCTGGTACATCAGAGATCAGCGGATCCTTTACCATTCAGGAAGCGCAGGATCTGGCTAACATTCTTCAGTCTGGTAAACTGCCTGCACCTGCCAAGATCGTGCAGGAACAAGTGGTAGGACCTACCCTCGGTGCTGAAGCCGTTAAAGGTGGAACGATGGCCTTCGCCATCTCTTTCATCGTGATCTTCATCCTGATGCTGGTGTATTATAATACCGCTGGCTGGGTTGCCAATATCGCCCTGATCCTCAACCTCCTCTTTACGGTGGGTGTGTTGAGTGCATTGGGAGCAACCTTAACTGCAGCGGGTATCGCTGGTCTGGTATTAACCATCGGTATGGCTGTGGATACCAACGTAATCATCTTTGAAAGGATCAAGGACGAACTGAACCATGGTAAGAGCGCCCAACAGGCGGTGATCGATGGTTACAAACGTTCATTGCCACCGGTACTGGATGGTCACATCACAACCCTGTTGACCGCCCTGATCCTGTTCTATTTCGGTCTCGGTCCCGTTCTTGGATTTGCAACTACCCAGATTCTGGGTATCCTGCTGTCCCTGTTCTGCGGTATCCTGATCTCCAGGCTGATTACTGATTTCTATACTAAAAAGAACAGGCATTTTGAATACTTCACAAAGCTGAGCCGCAAGGTATTTGCACACGCACAATACAAATTCGTAGAATACCGCAAGGTAGCCTATGTTATTTCTATTGTAGTTTTGATCCTTGGTGTTGCAGCCCTGTTTAATGGATTTGACCAGGGTGTGGAATACAAAGGTGGACGTAGCTATACGGTTCGTTTTGATGAGGCCGTGAAAAACGACGATGTGCGCGATGCGCTGCAGAAATCATTTGGGGAATACCCTGTGATCAAGACCGTTGGTGATAGCAAAACGCTTAACATCACTACTTCATTTAAGATTGATGATCCAAGTAAAACGGCAGACTCCGTAGTGGAAACCGCACTTTACGAAGGACTGAAAGGCAAACTGCCTGCAAATACGAGCTTGTATGATTTCCAGACCAAGTACAAACAAAGTTCGCAAACTGTTCAGCCATCGATCTCCGATGACCTGAAGAAAGGTGCGATTAAGGCTACGATCTTCGCATTGGTAGCGATCTTCCTTTACATCCTGCTTCGATTCCGTGACTGGAGATATTCACTCGGTACCATTGTTGCCTTGTTGCATGACGTATTGGTTACCCTGGCTGTATTCTCCTTCTTACGTGGGGTGATGCCGTTCCCTCTGGAGATCGACCAGCATTTTATTGCTGCGATCCTGACGGTGATCGGTTTCTCAATGAACGATACAGTGATTGTGTTTGACCGTGTACGGGAAGACAGCAGGCTGATGAAAGGTGCAAGTACCGCAACCATCGTTAACCGCGCGATCAATGATACTTTGAGCCGTACGATCATGACGTCACTGACCGTATTCCTGACCCTGTTGATCCTCTTCATCTTTGGTGGTGAGGTAACACGCGGTTTTGCGTTTGCAATGTTGGTGGGTGTTGTGACCGGTACTTACTCATCTATTTTTGTGGCTGCCCCGATCCTCGTTGACCTGGCGAAAGATAAACCGCTGGCTACGCAGACAGACAACAAAACAGTTGTCAAGAAGAAAACGGAAGCGGCAAAAGCATAAAAAAATTCAAACATTAAAAAGGGAAGCTCGAAAGAACTTCCCTTTTTTTGGCTTTTGACTTTTCAATTATACCGCGAAGCTACTCCCACAACCACAGGTCTTTGATGCATTGGGGTTGATGAATTCAAACCCACGCGCTTCAAGACCCGTACTCCAATTGATCTCCATTCCCATCAGGTAGAGACCGTGTGCGGGGTTCATCACACAAGGGATGCCTTCGATAGTGAAATGTTCATCCCCGGGTGCAGCCTGGTCAAATGCCAAAACATAGCTTAGCCCCGAGCAACCACCACCCTTAACACCTACCCGCAGTACCTGTGATTGGTCAAATCCATCCTCCTGCATGAGCCTTTGCAACTCCTCAATGGCTGAAGCAGTAAACTGAACCGGCAACTCCATAACTTTTTCCATAGTACAAAATTAACACAAAAAGCAGAAAGAGGTTTATAACGTACTTTTGCGCATCAACCTTCCGTATGAGCAACAATGATCTGGTCCTTTATGGCGGCATTTTGGCCGTTGCAGTAGTCGTAATCGTATACCTCGTCAGCTGGAAAAAAGAGAAAGACAGCCAGCCAAAGACCCCACAAGAACCCGTTTCACAAGGAAGCCTGAACCTTAAGCTCGGGGCGTATGAACGCCTGGTGCTGTTAACCGAACGGATCTCCCTTCCCAGCCTGATCTCCCGGGTACCGGCAGGAGACTTGACCGTAAGGCAACTGCAAGGCGTTCTGGTTGACCAGGTCAAAACCGAGTTCGATTACAATCTAAGCCAGCAGATCTATGTGGCACCGCAAGCCTGGCAAGCCGTCAGCAACCTGAAAGAACAGAATATCTTCATCATCAATAAGGTAGCCGAGAACCTGCAACCGGGTGACCGGGGTGTGGAGCTCAGCAAACTGATCATGGAACTGGTGAACAAAGATCCCAATGTATCCCTTCACCCAGTGGTATTGGAAGCGCTGAACTTTGAAGCGAAAAAATTGCTCTAACCCAAGTCAAGCATCTAATCATGGATCCAAAACAGACAGACTCCGGAATCGATATAAAAGTCTTGTATACAAAGGAAGACACGGTGCCGATGGCGGAACTTCCTGGGGAATTTCCCTATACCAGGGGCGTTCAACCAGATATGTACCGGGGTAAACTATGGACCATGCGGCAGTACGCCGGTTTTTCCACCGCTGAAGAAAGCAACAAACGATATCGATACCTGCTGTCGCAAGGCGTTATGGGATTAAGTGTTGCATTTGACTTGCCCACACAGATCGGGTACGACAGTGATCATCCGCTTGCTGATGGCGAGGTGGGAAAAGTAGGCGTTGCAATTGATACCATCGATGATATGCGGGTGCTGTTTGCCGGGATCAAACTAGAAGATGTCTCCACATCCATGACCATCAATGCAACTGGATTTATTCTGCTTGCTTTCTATGTGGCACTAGCCAAAGAACAAGGTGCAGATATCAAAAAGATTTCCGGCACCATTCAGAATGATATTCTAAAGGAGTATGCGGCCAGAGGCACTTATATCTATCCGCCCAAACCATCCATGCGGATCATTACAGACATTTTTGAATGGTGTAGTAAAGAAGTACCGAAGTGGAACACCATTTCAATTTCGGGCTATCATATCCGCGAAGCTGGAAGCACAGCGGCACAGGAAGTTGCCTTTACATTAGCTAACGGTAAAGCCTACGTGAAAGCTGCCCAGGAAAAGGGGCTTGATATCAATGTATTTGGAAAACGATTGTCGTTCTTCTTCAATGCACATAATAACCTGTTTGAAGAAGTGGCAAAATTCCGGGCAGCCAGGAAGATGTGGGCCAGCATCATGAAAGGACTTGGCGCAACGGACCCCAAAGCATTGATGCTGCGATTTCACACGCAAACCGGCGGAAGTACACTTACTGCACAACAGCCGATGAATAACATTTCCAGGGTCACTCTTCAAACGGTTGCCGCGGTTTTGGGAGGCACCCAAAGTCTTCATACGAACGGCTACGATGAGGCGCTGAGCCTTCCTACCGAAGACGCTGCAAGAACTGCGTTACGTACACAGCAGATCGTGGCGTTTGAAAGTGGAATCGTTGACACTGTGGATCCGCTCGCAGGTTCATACTTTGTGGAACAACTCACGTTTGAGATGGAGCAAAAAGCGGCAGAGATCATGTCAGTTGTAGAAGGAATGGGTGGAAGTGTTGAAGCCATCGAAAGTGGTTATATGCAGGAACAGATTGCCAGAAGCGCTTACGCTTATCAAAGAGCCATTGAAGATGGCGAGAAAATTATTGTTGGTGTAAACAAGTTCCAGTCAGATCAAGTAGATCACATTCCCCTACTAAAGATTGACAACAGCATCCAGGTTCAACAGGCAGAAAAATTAAAACAATTCCGTGCACAGCGGGACGCAAAGGTTGTAGAACAATGTCTTGCCAATATCACCAGGGCGGCAACAGATGGCAGCAATCTAATGCCAGTAGTAGTAGATGCTGTTGAAAAACGCTGTACACTTGGCGAGATCTCAGATGCGTTAAGAGCTATATTTGGAGAATACCGTTGATTACGAATACATCTCTTCGCGCATAAATTTAACCCGCTCATCTTCAAGGTATTCATCAAAACTCAGGAGTTTATCAATGATCCCTTTAGGCGTCAGCTCGATGATCCGGTTGGCTGTGGTATGCATGAAGGTATGGTCATGAGAAGTCAGCAATACCACGCCTTTA
>REAQ01000162.1 GCA_004294195.1 Sphingobacteriales bacterium
CATTCCTGCGGCGCGCCCAAATGCCATGTCACTCATGGTGTTGCCAACCATAATGGATTTCGATAAGTCGATCTTGGGGTAATCAGCCTTGGCCTGCAGCGCCATCCCTGGCTGGGGTTTACGGTTAGGATGATCGTTCTCGGTTGAAGTGCAATAGTACACCCTGGTGATCCGGCCGCCTGCATGGTTGATCTCATGTGACATATATCGATGGATATCTTTCAGATCATCTTCCGTCATTAAACCTTTTCCAACGCCTTTCTGGTTGGTGACAACAAAAATCTCTCCAAACAGCCCGGCGAACATTGACATCGCTTCAGGTACATGATCAAGAAAAAAGAATGCCGATGGAGTTCTGATGTAGTCGTCCTCAATCTCAAGATTGATGACACCATCCCTGTCAAGGAACAAAGTCCAGTCGTCATTTATTTGAAGTAAAATTTCAGATAGCATATTGAACCAGTTCATTTTGAGCTTTCTGCAGATCTTCCGGAACGCCTATGTCCACAAAATAGTTTCGGTATCGATATCCAAAAAACCGCGCCTCGGAACTATATGCGTTCAGGTAATCCTGTTCAAAGGAAAAGCACTCTGGCCATGGGCGTCCGGTGAAAAGTCTTTTGTTCAAGAGGTAAATGCCCGCATTGATCCACCCCTTACCAAGGTTTCCTTTTTCAGCGAATCCAGTTATCCGATAGTCTGTTGCCAATTGGACGGTGCCGTATCTGGAACTGTCGTGTACCTCCGTTAAAGCTATTGCACATTCCGCTCCACACATATCAAAAAACGCTGCCATCGGGTCAATATTTGCGGCCAGATAGGAATCTCCGTTGGCCACCCAAACAGATGGTAGACTGGTCAACTGCAATGCATTCAGCACCGCGCCACCGGTTCCCAGCGGCATCTCTTCTTTGCAGATTAAATAGTCGAGGGTTTCTTTGCAGCTACTCAGGTATGCTTCAATTTCAGCATGGCCATGTCCAAGGCTGAAAATAAACTTTTGGATACCCTGGCGCTGAAAAAAACGGATCAGATAATGGAGGAACGGGTGTTCATCAATGGGTGCCATACACTTTGGGGTATTGCCAAGAAGCGGTTGGATCCTTGTACCCAGGCCACCAGCGAGGATGATGATCTCGGTAGACATCATTGGCGAAAGAATTCTTCTTCAGTCAGTTGACAGATGATATGTCCCAGGAGTATGTGGGATTCCTGAATTCTGGGTGTGTCTGCAGAAGGAACAGGAAGCAGGTAATCAGACAAGGCTTTCAAAGCGCCGCCCGTGTCACCCGTCATACCTACCGTTATGACCCCTTTGGCTTTGGCAGACCGGAATGCATTGATGATGTTCGCTGAATTGCCCGAAGTGGAGAATCCGAATAAGATGTCGCCCTCCTCACATACGCCTTCTACCATTCTGGAATAAACTTCATCATAGCTATAATCGTTGGCAACTGCCGTCAGATAAGAGGTATTACAATGAAAGGCTTCCGCTGGCAGGGCCCTGCGGTTCTTATAGAATCTACCGGTGAATTCTGCAGCGAGGTGTTGTGCATCGGCGGCACTGCCTCCGTTACCGCAAAACCATAACCGATGCCCTTGCTGCAATGCGTTCACCGTTATGTCTACCACATATCTGAGGTTTTTTGTAATCTCCTCATCCTGCAGAATGCCTTGCTTCACATTGATGGAAGCACGGATTAGGGATTGAATTTTATCGTCCATATTATTCTAAGATAACGTGTAACCCCTGGTTGGTGAAATGAAAGGGATACACTTGTCCTTCAAATGTATGCAAAGCCTTTTGAACCTGTGTCCTGGACGATGGGGAACATATGATCGTGAGAAAGCCG
>REAQ01000163.1 GCA_004294195.1 Sphingobacteriales bacterium
CAGCAAAACAACAACGAACCCATTTCACCCTGTGGCATCTGCCGCCAGGCACTTACTGAATACGAAGTTCGCACACAGCAACCGATTCGCTTGATCCTCGCAGGCCAGGAAGGCGTGGTGTATGTTATCCCAAGTGCGCAATCATTGTTGCCTTTGGCGTTCACCGGGAAATCGCTTAGAGAAAGACAATAGGCAAAAGGCATTGGGCATTGGGAGGCATAGGGCATTGTCTTTCTTCAAAGCAACTCATACACCGCGGTGGTCTTCCCGGATATTTTCAAATCCCGCAGATTTTTCAGCTCTGCGCTGATCACGTCTTTCGCGGATTGTTTTGTTCCGATGCCTTCTGCCAGCCTTTGGAGATCCGGCGACTTCTCAGATTCATTTTTATTCATCACCACCATCACCGTTTTGCCGGGTAATGAACGGAAGTACACATACATACCATCCATCGGCGCAAAATGAAGTGTTTTACCTTTGGAGATCACCTCGTTCCCCTTTCTCCAACTCAATAATTTTCGAACATATTGCTGCATGTCTTTCTGCGCATCGGTCAATCCCTGTCCTGTCATGGCATTCACTGCATCGCCTTTCCATCCACCGGGAAAATCTGATCGGATCACGCCGTGATCATTGGGCGCCTGACTATTGTCCATCAATATCTCCGTACCATAATATACCTGGGGAATCCCTCTCACCGTCATCAGATAAGTGAACGCCATCTTTGTCAATGCATCGTCTTTGCCTAACTGCGTGTACAACCTGTCCATATCATGATTATCACCAAATACCATGACGTGTAACGGATCCGCATAACCGAAATCATTGGCCAGCGACTCATATAATCTTACCAGGCCTGTAGATGTGTATTGACCATCTTTTTCTTTTAGCGACTGCACTAAGGCATGTTGCATCGGAAAATCCATTACGGATCTCAGGCAACCGGTATGCCTGTCCCTATTCCTTGCTCCCTGTTGCCAGTAGCCTACGATCAATGGATTCAGGCTCCACTCTTCCCCTACGATATTGAATTGCGGATACTCCTTCATGATGCGGCAACTCCAGTTGCTCAGAAATTGCTTATCGGAATAACAATATGTATCCTGGCGAATGCCCCCCAAGCCGAGAGTCTCTACCCACCAAATGGAATTTTGGATCAAGTATGTAGCCACAAACCTATTCGCTGCATTCATGTCGGCCATATGGCCATCGAACCAACCGCCCGTCATCAGATCCTTATCGGATTTAGCCGCATACGCGTCCTGGTTCACCGTTCTCCGATGATTGGTTCTCAATTTCCCATCTGGATAGTTGAGCCAATCTTTATAAGGCAGGTCTTTCATCCACCAGTAGCCCGTACCAATATGATTAACCACACCATCGTAAATCAATTTGATCCCCCGCTCCCTTGCCTTGGTGGCGAGCTCTTTATAGTCTTCCATCGTGCCATACCTCGGATCCACCTTGTAATGATTGGTGATGGCATAGCCATGATATGAATATGCTGCCATATCATTCTCCACCAAGGGCTGTGGCCAAATAGCCGTGAAGCCCATCGATTTAATATAATCCAGGGATTGAATGATGCCGCGGATATCCCCACCATGGCGCATACCCGGTGCGGCTCTGTCGATTTGGTTTTCCCGCATGGTAGCTACCACATCATTAGCAGGATCTCCATTTACAAAACGATCAGGTGTGATCAGGTAAATCACATCAGACGCATCAAATCCTTTACGGGACGCTGCGCCGGTAACCCTTTGCTTCAGTGGGTAGTCATGTGTGTACACCTGCTTTCCTTTTTTTGTGAAACTGATCTTGACAATACCGGGCTTAGCGGCAGAAC